>NZ_LIWS01000003.1:0-268952 GCF_012978835.1 Campylobacter sp. RM16190
AGTTGTTTTAGTCTTATTGCGAGGACAATAAGAGAGTTTCATAAACACTCCGGGCTTATAGGATCGTTTTATAAATTAAAATTTATTAATCCTAACATCGGCCAAAATTATCTTAGACATCTTGTCTACCTCTCTAGTAACTTCATTTGTTTTATCTACTATTCTGATATTTTGATGAGTCATATCATCGATTTGAGAGATGGATTTGTTTATCATACTTATCCCTTCAGCCTGCTCTTTTATACTCTCACTCATCTCATTTATACTTTGAGCTAGGACATTTGCATTAGCCTCTATCTCACTTAGTGATTTTTGAGTTCTTTCCGCTAGTTTTCTAACTTCATCTGCAACTACCGCAAAGCCTCTTCCGTGTTCTCCGGCACGTGCTGCTTCTATGGCTGCGTTAAGTGCTAGTAAATTTGTTTGATCTGCTATATCTCTTATTATTACTATTATGTTTTTTATCTCTTCTGATTGTCTTGTTACATCTTCTGCTTTTTGACTTATAGCATTCATTGAGCTTGACATCTGTTCTACTGCTGCAGCACTTTCTTGAAGAGAATTTGCTTGGATGTTGGTTCCGTCGGTAAGCTCCCTCATAGATTTAGCCAAAATATTAGCCTTTTCCTCGAGCATCTGAGCCTCATTTAGATTGTCTTGAAGCATCTTACAAATTACATCTCCCATGTTTTTAACACCCATAACCATATCTTTCAAATCACTTTCAAGACCCTCTCTAAGCTCTACTTTTTGAGTAAAATCATTTTTTGTATATAGGCTTAAGACCTTTGTAATATCTTTTAAATTTTCAGATATAGAATCAAAGAATGTATTTAGTAAATCTTTTAACTCCAAAAGTGATGGATTATTTGGATCGGATGAAATTTTCACACCCAAATTTCCTCTGATCATCAAATTTGCAACACTATTTAGCTCATCTATCATCATGTTGTCTTTCTTAATGCCTTCTATAACCTTATCTATATTTTCATTTATAACCCTACTCATGACTCCAAATTCATCATTTGTGCTTATTTCTAACTTTTTAGGAGCCTTTGCCTCATAGGTCACAAATTTAAATACGTCATTTAGCTTATCTTGGATGGCTTTTATTGGATTTAGCGATTTTTTAAGCAATATATATACAAACGCTGAAAGAGCTATCACAAATATTATCGCCAAAATAGCTTGGGTTCTTAAAATAGGTATAGTATTGTTACTGAAAGTATCACCCTCAATCTCTGCTACAGCCAGCCAACCCTCGCTATTTAAAGATAAAATTTTAGCAAATACATTGTTATTTTCTTGATTTACATAAGAAATCAATCCATTTTCATCAAAATTTTTACTCTCAACCTCTTTCATAAGCTGCACTGTTGAAGGCAGAGTTTTTGACAAATTATTTGAATTTGAATGCATTAAAATTTTTGCATCTTTGCCTTCAATGACATAGATATAGCTATACTCGGTTCTACCCATTTCAAGTATCTCTTTATTTAGTCCATCTATGCCAACATTTAAAGACGCCACACCTATTAGCTTGCCATCTTTTATAGCAGGAGCAGAAAAACTAACCACTAGTTGATTATTTGCCACAGATATATAAGGCTCTGTAAAGATAGCCTTATTTTCAGATTTTGCCTTTTTATACCAGCCACGAGTCCTTGGATCATAGTCTTTTGCCGGGTTTCCGTCCGAAAAAAATGTCGCACCATCAGACTCTCTACCGTAATAAGCAAGAGATATTAAGCTAGTGCCCCAATGCCTAGCATCTTTGACTATTTTGAAAATTTCATCATCGCTTCCAGATGAATTCGCTATATCTCTAGCAAGTTTTACTACATACTCTTTATAGGAATCAAAAAATTCACCCATAACACTTTTTACATCTTTTAGGATCTGCTCTTGATTTTGATTTACAAGTTTGACAATTTTATCCTGAGCCATACAATAATTAACCACAGATATGGCAGCAAACGAAATAAAAAGCGCCACAATAAGCATAATAGCGATTTTGTTTGTTATTGATCTCATTTAATATTTTCCTTATTTTAAATTTTAATTAATTCTACTAGTTTATTATTTAAAAGATATTAAAATAAATGGGATTGCAAAATGTAGAAAATATATAAATTCTACCGCCGAATAAAGCGGTAGAATTTGGATATCACATAGCGAATTTAGGATCGCTAAATGCAGTTAGTTTAGGCGCCTCGCCTTTGAATTTCTCGATATTTACAAGAGCTGTATGAGAGATATTTCCGTTTGCAAGTTTGCTGGTTGGCATATCTATGGTTAGCATGTTTGCCGAACCGTTTTTGCATAGTCCGTTCATATCAGGATCATACCAAGCACCCTCGCAAAGTCTCACAACGCCAGGCATGATGTTTTTGGTTACAACCGCTCCCGCAAGCGCTTCACCACGAGCGTTAAAGACGCGAACTAGATCGCCGTTTTTAATACCGAGCGATTTGGCGTCTTTTTCGTGTATCCAAATCGGCTCTCGATTTGCCACTGCGTAGTTATCGCGGATGCTTGTGTTGCTTAGTTGCGAGTGAAGTCTATCTGCCGGGTGAGCGCTGATCATATGGAACTGCGCAGGTTTGTTTTGCATACCTAGCCACTCGATCGGCTCAAACCACATCGGATGCGCCTTGCAGTCATCATATCCCATCTTTTCGATAGTTTCAGAATAAATTTCGATAAGCCCCGAAGGTGTTCCAAGCGCATTTAAAATAGGATCTTCTCTAAATTCGCCAAATCTCACCCACTGATCTCTCTCAGGTGTAGAAGCAAATGTAACAGCCTTGTTTTCATTCCAGAATTCGTTAAATTCTTTCATGTCTGTTACTAGATCAGGGTTTGCTTTTACCTGAGCGTATGCTCCGTTGTAATACTCTTTTATCCAGTCAAATTCGTCTTTTCCATTATCTGTGTAGGCTACGACTAAATTTTTAGCATAAGCTTTGCATAGATCGGTGAAAATTTGATAGTCATCTCTTGCCTCACCAAATTTCTCAACAACTTGTTTCATCGGAACAATGTTCATATTTGAGTAATCACCGGTCATAGTGATGTCGTTTCTCTCATACTGAGTTGTTGTAGGGAACACTATGTCAGCCATCTTTGCGGTCGGCGTCCAGTATGGCTCATTTACTACGATAGTGCGAGGTTTTTGCCACGCTTTTACAAGTGTGTTTGTATCTTGGTGGTGGCAGAAAGGGTTGCCGCCGACCCAGTAGATAAAGTCGATATCAGGATATGTTATCTTCTTACCGTTGTGATCTATAATTTTGCCCGGATTTAGCAGAGCTTCAGCTATCCTAGCTAGAGGGAATACATACTCTGTCGCTTTCGAAAGCCAGCTTTGACCTGTGCCACCCGAAGAAACAGTTTTTGCTACAAATTTACCATTTTTATCAAAGCCACCTGTAACACTTCCTATAAACTCTCCCGCTTCATTGAAATTTCCAACGCTTGCGCTGTTCATACCGCTTAATACGCCGCCTTTGCAAGTCGGCGCACCGCCGTTTGAGTAGTGATAGCTAAGACCAAATCCACCGCCAGGAAGTCCGATTTGTCCAAGCATAGCAGCTAGAGTTACCATAGCCCAGTGCGGTTGCTCGCCGTAATGAGCTCTTTGCATACCCCATCCGCTCATTAGCATAGTGCGGTTATCCATAAAGGTATCTGCAAGCTCTTTTATAAGCGAAGCTTTAAGTCCGCAAATTTTACTCGCCCACTCTAGGTCTTTTGCCACGCCGTCTGTCTTGCCAAGCAGGTAAGGAAGGAATTTATCAAAGCCCACTGTGTAAGTTGAGATAAACTCTTTATCGTATTTGTCACTTGTATATAGGTAGTGCATCATACCAAGCATCATCGCTGTATCGGTATTTGGCAGAGGAGTTACCCACTGAGCTTTGTCGAAGTATTGAGCTGTTTCGCTCTTGATAGGATCGATGATGATCACTTTTTTGCCCGATTTTTTAAGCTCTTCAAAGTATTTAAAGCCTTGCTCGTCTGTCGAAGTCCAAGCTATGCGAAGTGTGGATATAGGATTTGCCCCCCAGATAACTACTACTTTTGAGTGCTCAAGTATAAGCGGCCAGCTGGTTTGTTGCTCATACACTTCGATACTTCCTACAACGTGAGGCATGATGACCTGACTAGCTCCGGTTGAATAATCCCCAAGGTGACCCACAAAGCCTCCGCTTAGGTTCATAAATCTATGAAGCAAAATTCTTGAGTTGTGCACGTTACCGCTTGATTTCCAGCCGTAGCTTCCTGCAAATACAGCTTGGTTGCCCTTTTCTTTTCTCGTCTTTTTAAGCTCTCTGGCAACAAGCTTGATAGCATCTTCGTATCTTACTCTAACCCACTCGTCTTTGCCTCTAAGTTCCGGTTTTGGGTTATTTGGATCCATTAGATAGCTTTTGCGCACCATTGGGTATTTGATACGGCTTTTATAGACCATATCGGCTGTGAAATTTTGAAGCGGGTTTGGTATCTCGCTTGTCTTTTGCACAGGACCTGAGCCTACGATAACTCCGTCTTTAACGTCCACTTTTAGCATACCCCAGTGAGCTGCGGTATTTACGGTGCCGTTTTTTACAAGGGCCGGATTTAGCTCATCGGCTAGTAAATTTGTGGCTGTAACCTTTGATAGCAGAGGAGCTCCGGCTAAAAGTGCGCCAAATTTTAAAACATCTCGTCTTTGTCTATTCATCTTTTCTCCTTTTGTGGTTTTTATCTCTCGTCTAAGCATTTTTAGGCACTACTTCACATCCGAAGAGTGTTTTTGAAGATATTGCGTGATGAGCCACTCGTCTTTTTTGTCTATCGCGGTTCTGCTAAGCATCGATTTTACAAGACCCGGCCATTGGTTTGCAGTATAGTGATCGGTCGCATGAGCACCGTGGCAAATACCGCAGTTATCTTTGTATAACTGATCGGCTCTTGCAAACATAGAAGATACTTCATTTACAAATTCGCCCTTTGTGGTGTAAGCAACTGCTTCTACTTTGTCCCATTTGCCGTTTTTGCCCTTTTCAAGTGTTTTATACTCGATCTTAGCCGTCTTAGCAAATGCAGCCGCTATAACGCGCTGTGAGTCGCTATAGTAGATCACGTTATCTATAGCAGGGTTTTTGTAGCCACGGATGACTATCTTTACTCTATCTCCGCTCTCTTCGCTTATCTTAACTGCGTTTGTTGGAAGCAGCCTTCCTATAGACTTAGTCGAACTCTCGTCCGCAAAAATCGGCTTCACAACATCTGTATAAACATCGCCTGCAGCAAGCAGCGAACAAGCTAGCGTTACTGATAGTAATACCTTCTTCATATTTCTCCTTTATCGTGGTTGTAGGGAAATTATAGATAAAAAGTATGATTTAAGTATGATTTTTTTGAAATTTATGAAATTTTATGAATTTATTTAAGTAGTTTTGTGGATTTAGAAAATTTTAATAAATATACTTAATTTTAGCATAACAAATATCTATTAAATACAACTCTTGGGCTATATTTTTTTCTCAAACATAGCCAACCTCGCTCACCGTCCTATCGCACTCCTCGTTTAAGCAGAGCTTGTAGCCTCTACCTTGAGCGCTTTGGATGAGTTCAGGATATAGCTTCTTGCGAAGTTTATAGACAAACGAGCGTATCGCATCACTCGTGCAGCTCTCTCCTTGCCACACGTTAGCCTCTATCATCTCAAAGCTAACGGTTCGCGTCTGGTTTTTAAGAAACAGATGAAGTAGCGCTTGCTCCTTTTTAGTTAGCGCCACGACTTCACCGTCCTTATAAAGCTCTCTTGTAAATGCGTTAAACACAAAGCCGTTTTTAAGATCAACGCTTGCAAAATCGCTTCTAAATTTATTCGCCGCAAAGCTCATTGTCATCACTAGCTCGCGTTTGTCAAAAGGCTTTTTAAGCACGCCCGAGCTCTTAACATCGATCGCACTTAGCATATTTTCATCGCTATCATAAGCAGTTAGAAATAAAATAGGCACGTTCTCATCGCTCTTTCTGATGATCGAAGCCATTTTTAGACCGCTCATTCTGGGCATGTTGATGTCAGAAACTATCAAATTTATATTGCGCGAGCCAAAGCACTCCAGCGCCTCTTTAGCATCCCTGCAAGCGTAAATTTCATGCACATAGTGCTCTATCGCGCTTTTTATCGCCTCTCTTAAGTCATCATCATCCTCGACCAGAAGCAAATTCACATCTTTTAATATCTCTTTTATCTTACTATACATTATCCGCCTCTTTAACCTCTCTTTTTAGATAAAGCGCAAATTTCGTGGGCTCTTTGGCGCTTTCAAGCACAAGTCTTCCGCCAAGCTTATCGGTAGCTAAAATTTTAGCCACATAAAGCCCCATGCCCGTTCCCGTCTCTTCTTTGGTCGTGAAAAACGGCTCAAAGATACGCTCTTTATCCCATCTTATGCCGCTACCGTTATCGCTTACGCTTATACAAATTTCGCCTTTTGCCCTTTGCAAACCCACCCAAACTCTGGGCTCAAAATATATATCATCTTGCATAAAATTCACAAGCTCATCTTTGGCGTTTGAAAGCAGGCTTAGTAAAATTTGCTTCACGTAAGAAGACACACCGCAAACGATAAATTCACCCTCTTCGCACTCAAACTCAAACAAAATTCCATTCGTATTCATCTGCGGCTTTACTATAAATGCAAGCTCGTTTATAACATCTTTTACATTAAAATTTATTATATTGTTATCGTTTTTATAAAAACTTCTAAAAGCACTTATCGTCTCATCCATAAGCCTGATCCCGTTTTTGCAGCGACTTAGATGAGTTTTTATCTCGTCAAATTTGGCTTCATTTAAGCAGTCTTCGATATTTTCAAGCGATAGTAAGATGGAGCTAAGTGGCTGGCGCTGTTGATGAGATATGGAGTTTATCATCTCGCCGACAACCGCCATCTTTGCGTTAGATATGAGCATTCTGTGGTGTTCGGCCTGTTTTTCTTCAAGCTCTCTTTCGTGCGTCACATCGCTTGCGGTGATGATAAATCCGTCAAATTTAACCCCGCCCTCAAGCACGCTTGAGACGTTTAATCGGTAAAAAATTTTATCGATACAGACGATGAAATTTTGATTTTCGTGAGGGTGGTTTTTGAGATTTGAGAAGCTTTTTAAACACTCAAGCTCTTTGGAATTTAAAACGAGAGAGTTAAATTCTTGCTCGTAATACACCTTGCTTTCAAGATTAAAAATTTGCTCAAATTTTTTGTTTATAAATTTGATGATTCCACTTTCATCTACGAGCAAAAGCCCCAGATTTGGAGTCTTTGCAAAGGCTCGCTCTACATCGTTTTTACTCTGTGCTTTATTGCCGGCAAGCAGATATATCAAAACTCCTGCAAGCAAAAAGCCCGCTAAAACCAGAAATTTAACATCGCCGCTAGCGTAATAAAACCAAACGCAAATCGCCCCAAACAAGAAAAATAGAGCGAAAATAACCTTTTGCAAAAAGCCTCCTTGGTTTTGCAAATTTAAGCTTAATTAAGCTCTTTATACTCCACTATATCAAGCCCAAACCCGCCAAGAGCTACGAATTCTCGGTTTTTGCTTGAGCTTAGAAGCTCGATCTCTTCAACTCCTAGCTTTCTTAAAATTTGAGCTCCGATGCCAAAGTCTTTTATAGTGCTGTCGCAGGTTTTTTCATCTTGCAAAAATACCAAAACTCCACCGTTTTCGCTTAGATACTTGATCGATTTTAAAAGATCTTCGAATTTAGCCGAGGTCAAAAGCTCGATATCGCTTGCGGTTTTGTGAAATTTTACATTTGCACGCTTGTTTATTTCGCCAAATGCAAATGCAAAATGCGTTTGGTCTTTATGGTCGATTATGTCGTATTTAACGGCATTAAAGCCAGCTATCTTAGCATCTGATTTTTCTTTTATGTCTATTAAACTCTCATGCTTTAGCCTATACTCAACCAACTCTGAAACCGAGACCATATTAAGCCCAAATTTCTTACAGAACTCCTCAAGATCGGCTCTTCTTGCCATATTTCCATCATCTTTTACGATCTCGCAAATCACCGCAGCTTGCGTCACTCCTGCGTATTTGCAAAGATCAACCGAGCCTTCTGTGTGACCTGTTCTGCTTAGCACGCCGCCTTTTTTGGCTATAAGAGGAAAGATATGCCCCGGCTTTACGAAATCTTCAGGCTTAGAAGTATGATCAGTCGCCAAACGTATCGTCATATCGCGCTCATAAGCGCTAACTCCCGTTGTAGCCGCCTTTGCATCTATCGTAACGGTAAAGGCCGTCTCGTGGCACGAGGTGTTTTTACTCACCATCAGATCAAGTTCAAGCCTCTTTGCTATCTCCTCGCAAACCGCAAGACAAAGCACACCTCTAGCGTGAGTTATGGCAAAATTTACCTTTTGCGTATCGCTAAACGCACCTGCAAAGACAAGATCGCCTTCGTTTTCTCTATCCTCATCATCGACCATTACTACCATTTTGCCGTTTCTTATATCGGCAATCGCTTGTTCAACTCTATCCATTTTTTCTCTTTATAATTAAATTTGTAAGAATTATACCTGTTTTGTTTAAAATTAAAGATTAAACTAAAATTATAAACAATTTATAAATTTTATATTTTCAACAAATAGTTGTTTTATAGACATTAGGATAAATTTGCTTTTTTAGTTTTCTTGAAACGATAATTAAATTTTAAAATATTTTTGATTATAATACTGATACAAATTATTATAAAGGTTAAAGATATGCAAAAGATTGCTTTTAACGATGACATCTCGGAAACTCTGCTTATAAATTTGTATTTTAGAAGCCTTGAAAACGAAGTAAAAGAGCCGATTTTAAAAGATGAGTTTTCAAAAGATATAGTTAAGAATATAGATTATGATTTTGCAAAATTTGATTCAAGCGATTTAAGCCGTATAGGAGTTATCATAAGGGCTAAATTTTTTGATGACGCACTTATAGAATTCACTAAAAACAACGATGAAGTCGTTATCGTGCAAGTTGGAGCAGGTCTTGACACAAGACCCCTTAGACTTGAAGAAATCTGCCCTAATGCTATCTTTTACGACCTTGATTTGCCCGATGTATCTGCACTTAGAGATAGCCTTGTACCAAAAGCCAAACGAAATTTTAATATCGCTAGCTCCATGCTAGAGACCGCTTGGATGGATGAGCTTAAGGCAAAACATCCAAATGCGAAATTTGCATTTGTGCTTGAAGGCGTTGCGATGTATTTTGAAAAAGAGGTTTTTAAGGAGTTCTTTTTAAATTTAGCTAGGAGGTTTGAAGGCATAGTCGCGCTTGATCTTATAAATAATTTTGCCGCAAAGATGGATTCTAGGAAGCATGATACGCTTAAATTTATGAAAAAAGCCGTAGTTTTTAAAATGGGCATAGAAGATCCAAGTGAGGTTGAAGAGTGGGATAAAACCGCGATAAAACATCTAAGCACGGGCGTTATGATGAGTATGTATAAAGATCGCTGGAGCCTTAGAGCAAGGATCATGAGGATATTTCCTTCAATTAGAAACTCTTGCAGGATGTTTGTGTTTAAGATAAATTGATACCAAATAATATTTAGTTAGATAAATTTCTTAAATTTTAAAATATAGAAAAAGACACCGATGCAAATAATAGACGAAAAAACGACCGTTGCTTTATAACCCACAAAAGAGGCGATAACAAAGCCAAGAGCAAAGGATATATACTGAAACAACATGCTTATACTACTTTGCAAAGCGCACTCGCTTACCGGATGCTTTGTCGCCTTTCTCATGATCATAGTTGAGACACTTACGGCGCCTACAGTATATACGGCAAAACAAATTTGACACACCAAAACCAAAACTATGAAATTCGTATATCCTAAAATAGGCAAAAGCAGAGTTAAAATCCCCGCAGCTTGGATGAGCGTAACTAAAATTATTGTTTTGATACTACCGAATTTATTTATAAGATAACTTGCGATAACGCTACCCAGCAAAACACCGCAAAGCCCGTATATATGCACGATCTTGCCAACTTCATCCAGCCCTCTTCCGCTATCAACTAGTATGGGATTAATAAGCCCAAAGGACATGCAAACACCCACACCTTGAAGCATCAGCACGCTTAGCCAAAATTTCTTATCTTTAAAAAACATCGCCATGTTCTTAAAATTTACGTGATTTTGACTTTTCTCAAGTTCTCTTGGTAGCTCTTTAAAGGTTATAATCATAAAAAGCGCGATAAGCGTAAGAAAGACTAAAAACAGAGTCGAAGCTATCCAGCCGAAATTTGCATATATTATGAGCGTAACGCCGGTTCCTAAAACATGCCCGATAAAATTTCCACTAGCTCCTAGCGAATTTGCGCCCGCCAAATTTTGAGGAGTTGAAATTTTGATAATCAAAGCGCTTGATGCGATAGCCGAAGTAGCCGATAAAAAGCCAAGAAGACCCGCCATAATCAAGATAAAGCCTAAATTTTCTCGCACGTTTAAAAATGAAGTTATACCAAGAGAGATTATCATCAGAGTTAAGATAACTACGATAAAATTTTTATAAACTCCACCCATTTTTGCGACCGCAAATTCCACAAACGGCGCCCACAAAAATCTAAATCCATAAAATAATCCTATAAAATATACCGCGCCTATCTTTTCTAAGCTGAGTCCGTCTTGCCTAAGTATGGCCGCCAAGCTTTCGGAGAAAAACCCGACGCTTATGTATTGAGCCATATTTAAAGAGATTATCAAAAAGGCGATTTGGGCTTTGAAATTTAAAATTTTAATAGGCAAATTCAAAGCCCTGCCTTATAGATAGCTTAAATTTTATGCGCAAGATAAGGTCGTATTGGCAATTTATTAAGCATACCTTGGCCAAAGTGCAATTTATTAAATTTTTATTACGCATCTTTATTTTTAGCATGCCAAATTTTTACATTTTGCTGAGCTTGCCACATGCTGTAGTATCTGCCCTTCGCGCTTAAAAGCTCTTCATGAGAGCCTTTTTCAACCAAATTTGCATCATCAAAGACCAAAATTTGATCAGCCGCGACGATGGTAGATAGCCTATGAGCTATGACTATAACGGTTTTATCCTTTACTAAAGTATCAATAGCCTTTTGCACCGCAAGCTCACTTGCGGTATCAAGCGCTGCGGTAGGCTCGTCTAAAATAACAATAGGAGAGTCTTTTAGTATGGCTCTAGCTATGCTGATACGCTGCTTTTCTCCGCCTGAGAGATTTCCGCCTATATCGCCCACTCTAGTTTCATAGCCTTTGGGAAGCCTTGAGATAAAATCGTCACAAAGTGCCGTTTTGGCTGCATTTTCTACCTCCTTATCGCTTGCGCTTGCTCTGCCCATGCGAATATTGTTTAGCACCGTATCGTCAAAGAGATAGACATCTTGAAATACCACAGATAAGCACTTCATAAGCTCTTCTTGCCTTATACTCCTTATATCTACTCCGCCTATTTTTATCTCCCCTTTTTGCGCGTCGGCATACCTCATAAGCATCTTTATAGCCGTTGTCTTGCCGCTTCCAGAGGCTCCTACTATAGCGGTCATGCTCTTGGCGGGAATTTTGAAACTAACACTATTAAGAGAGTTTTTATCGCTACCAAAATAGGCAAAATCAACCTCATTAAATTCGATATCAAACTTTTCTGGTATCGTTATAGGCGGATAAAATTCAAGCTCTTTCATATTTAAAATTTCTTTCGTGCGCCTAAAACCGTTTTCGCTAACGTCAAAAACGCTAGCCACCACTAAAAGTATCGAAAACGGCTCATTTAGCCTTGGAAGGATAACCAACACGGCCGCAAAAAGACCAAGCGAAATTTCACCGCTTATATTAAGATAAACACCCACAAAAACGGCTAACAAAGTAGTAAATATGATCAAGCTTCCTGTTAGCAAAATAGGCAAATTTGATCCCGTCATCTCATCAAGCTGAATTTGCCTTACGTTTTCTATCTCTCTTTGTAGCTTATTTGAGTTTTTGCCGATCAAATTTACGGATCGAAGCACGCCTATACCTTGGATATACTCTATGATACTTGATTCAAGAGACGCGTTTGCCGTCATAAATTTCTTTTTATCTTCTACTGCCATCTTACGTTTTAGATTATAAAGCGGGATAACAAGAGGCAACATCACAATAAGTATAAGAGCGATCTTTAAATTTGCAAAAAGAGTGGCGATGATAACAAAAGAGCAGATTAAAAGCGGCTCTAAAAACATAAGAGGTATCATGTTCATAAGCATTACCGCAGAATCAACATTGCTTGCAAATACGGCGTTTAGCTCGCCGGTCTTATATCTGCCAAGGTTTTCAAGAGGCACTGAGGTTAGCTTTTTTCCAAGCTTTAAGCGAAGATCGTATCCTACATCTACAAAAGTGCCAGCATGATCATAATGAGAGCTTTTAAATTTAGCCACCATAAATACTATAAGCACGGCTATCATCGCTAAAACAACGAAATTTAAAGAGCTTTTATCCCCCTGATAAGCAAAAACAAGAAGAGGGTAAAACAAACAAAGCAAAACGGCTTGAGATACTATAGCTACGACGCCTGAATAAAGGCTATTTTTATACTCTTTTTGATACGAGCCTGCAATCTCTAAAAACATCTTGTAAAGCTCTTTTATGGAAGCGAATTTGATATCTTTATTCATGATAGGACCCCTTGTGGATGTTCCAAATTTGAGTTTGCGTATAGCTATCCCAAAGCTTGGAGTATAAATTATCATTTGCTAAAAGCTCTTCGTGAAGTCCGTTTTCTACTACTTCGCCTTTATCAAAAACTACGATCTGATCGGCTTTTTTAATAGTTGATAGACGGTGAGCTATGATGATTACGGTTTTGCCTATTATGAGATTTGAAATGGCTTTGATGATCTTCTCTTCGTTTTCAGGGTCTGCAAATGCAGTCGCCTCATCAAGCACTATGATAGGCGCATCTCTTAAAATTGCGCGAGCTATGGTTATGCGCTGCTTTTGCCCTCCGCTTAAATTTGCACCTCTATCACCGCAAATAGTATCATATCCATTTGGCAAAGTCTCTATAAACTCATGAATTTGCGCTGCTTTTGCGGCACTTATCACCTCATCTCTTGTTGCATTTGGCTTTGCCATTGAGATATTTTCATATACGGTGTCGTTAAACAAAAACGTATCTTGAAATACGAAAGATACGAAATTCATTAGCTTCATAGGCTCAATTTGCCTTACATCAACTCCACCTATTAAAATTTCACCATTACAAACATCCCAAAAACGAGGGATAAGCTGTGCTGCGGTGCTCTTGCCCGCACCGCTTGGACCAACGAGTGCCGTTACGCTTCCTGCATCAACCTTAAAACTAACATCCTTAAGAGCGAATTCGTCTCTTGTTTCGTATTTAAAACTTACATTTTTAAATTCTACCGAGCTATCCTTCGGTTCTTTGAAAGAATCTGAAATTTTAAGAGGCTTTATGTCTAAAATTTCTAAAATTCCGCTTGCCGCCGCCCTTGACTGCTGAACAAAATTATTTACCCACATAAGCGGCATCATCGACTCTATAATGCCTGCTGCAAGTATCAACGCTCCTATAAATTTGCCAAATTCCAAACTACCATTCATATAAAGATAACTACCCGATATACCCACAACAACAAGAGTTATAATCGGACTAGCAAGCATTATAGCAACCCTTGAAGCAGTAGTCGTCAGAGCTATCCACTCCTTAAGACTCTTGCAGTAGGCGTTAAGAGCATCGTTATAGCGCTTAAAGGAGCTTGCGCCGTCACTAAATGTCCTAACCACCGGCATAGCTTGAACAAATTCTATAATAGACGCGTTTATAAGCGCTTGGTTATCGTCATACTCTTTTCTATATTTTGCATTATCTTTAAAAGCCATACTCATAACAGCCGCACTTACAAAAACCAAAGTGAGGCTAAGCACCAAAAGCCTTAGATCAAAAAAGCCAAGTGCGATTAGGCATGCAATAGGAGTTACGGCCACTCTTGCCAGCATAGGAGTAGTGTCTGCTACAAAAGAGTGTAAATTTTTCACATCATCAAGCATGCTTTTTTTAAGCTTGCCGCTTCCTTTGGTTATAACCTCTCCGAAAGGAATCGCCGCTATATGCTCAGAAAGCTTGGTGCGTAAAATTTGCTCAAGCTTAAAGGCTGCCACGTGAGATACTCTAAAGGCGTTTGAGCGCAAAAGATATTCAGCTATGATAAATCCTGTGCCTACACACAGCAAAGTATAGTTTATCTCCGCATTTGCAAGATACGAGATGACAAAAGCAAAAATACTAAAAGCAAGCACATAGCAGATAGATGCGATGCCTGCTAAGATCATACCTAGCTTTATCTCTTTTACAACAGGCTCGATGATCCTTGTTAAATCTCCTTGCTTTTCTTTCATAGGAATTCCTTAATTTTATTTGAGCGAATTTAATCCGCTATAAGCAGAAATTTGGGCTTATAAACAAAAAGCCCAAATTTGAAGTTTAAAATGAATATCTAACACCTAAGCCAAATCTTCTTGGATTCGCAAAGTGATTCATCCCCGATATGCCTCCGTGATGCATGAAGGTTACGACGTGAGAGTTGTTTGTGATGTTTGTTACGTATCCATAGATATCAAAGGCCTTAAACCTATATCCGGCACGAATATCGGCGGTAATCCAAGATTTTTGCTTAAATTTATTCTCAGCATCAAAATACTTATCGCCATTTCCTCTTAGATCAACTCTTGTATAAAATCCACTAGGATGAGTGTAAGTTACGCCCAAATTTAAAGTATAATTTGGAGTATTTTCTATCCTTTTATTAACCGCATTTGGATACTGGATATTCTCTTTATATTTGGTCTTATTTATGCCCAACGCTCCGCTTATATCAAGCTCATTGCTAACTCTATAAAAGGCTTCAAGCTCGATTCCGTCGCTTTTTGCTTCTCCTCCATTACTTGTAACAAATATTCCTCCCGGCAAAATAGAGTATAGATGTATATCCTTGATATCCATATGAAATGCCGATATGCTAAATCTAAGACGATTATCAAAGGCGTTACCTCTAAGCCCTATCTCGTAGTTGTGGCTCTTTTGCGCATCGAAAGCTTGCTCTTTTATGAATGCATAGTAGTTGTATCCGCCGGACAAATAACCTTGAGAATATGATAAGAACGCACTCAAATCATCATTTATCCTATAGGTTAGTCCTGCTTTAGGAAGGAATTTGTTCCAAGTTTTAGAATCGTTTAAAGTATTTATAGGAGCACCTTTAGGCATACCAAGAGGAGTCATAAAAGCCGCCATATCTATATCTTTTTTGATCTTTTGAAATCTTCCTCCAAGCGTTAATAAAAAGCTATCCGTTAGCTCATAGGTTCCTTGTCCAAAGACCGCTGCAGTATCGCCTTTTACCGTTGCAGGAGCGTCCATTTCCATCTTCATTCCGCCTTGACTAAACTGCTGACCCATTCTTTTGTTTTCAGTCTTTTCACGCTCGAAATAAAGCCCGCTAACCCACTTAAATTTATCGGCATTTATACTCGCAAGCCTAAATTCTTGAGACAAAGTATCTAAATGCACATCTTGAAACTGGATTAATCCATTAGAAGGAAGTAACGGAGCATAAGTAAAGTCGCTATCGTAAATTCCATTTGCTTTTGATTTCTTATGAGTAGTTACGGACGAAAATTTAACCCTATCAAACTCATAATCGACTCCAAAAGCTTGAGAAAAAGTTTTAACCAAGCTATATGTAGGTCCTTCAAAATTTGCTTTTTTGGCATCCTTTAAATCTATAGTGCCAAAAAATCCTGTTCCTCCTTGATAAAAATGCTCTTTAGACCTCTCCTCAACCAAAGTTAAGCGAGTGGTTAGCCTATCTGTGGGCTTGAGCGTAAAGGCTAGATCAAATTTATGATCGTTTGTTTTATTGGCTTTTTTATCGCCGTTATACTCATTTGTTATCCAGCCGTCATCCTTTGAAGCGTATCCTCCGATATTTAAGAATAAAACATCATCTATTAGCGCACCGTTTGCGTTAAAATTTCCCATCATGTAGTTATATGATCCGTATTCGCTTCCTACAGCGCCGCTCCACTCGTTTTTAGGCGGTTTTGATACGACATTTACAACACCTCCGATTGAATCTTTGCCATAAATCGTGCTTTGAGGTCCGCGCAAGATTTCAACTCTCTCGACATTGTTTAAAATAGAGTTGTAATTGCCCATATTATTGCTCGTAGAAATACCGTCTATATATATGGTAACCGGATTTGAATTAGTAAAATCGGAGTGATTTATGCCGCGAAAATTTACCCTTGTCTTGTAGATAAAATGCTCGGCACTTAGGTTTGGAATCTGGCGCATGATGCTGTCAGTATCCTTTATACGCTTTTCTTCTATCTCGTTTTCATCTATGACACTTATGCTCTGAGGAATATCTTTGATATTTTCCTCCATTTTATTGGCTGAAACCGTTACTTCTTTTAAAGAAACAGAGTCGGCTCCAAACAGACAAACGCTCGCTGCAACTGAGATAATTCCGACAAATTTTATATGATTTAAGCTCATTCAAAACTCCTTAAAAGTTATTCAAGCTTAATGCTACTATAATTTGATAATTATTACTATTATTTTTTAATGGTAAAGGGATTAAATTTAATGGTGCAGGGATTTTATGAGTAGTTTTTCTGAGCTAGAGGAATTTTTTAACGAGACTTGGGGTGGAAACGAGCGTTGCTTAAAAAATTTAAGCCTAAAAACAAATGAGATGATCTTAAACATACAGATATTTAATAACGCAAACGGTTTTGGTTACGGAATGTTTGATATGTATTTTGATGATTACAAGGTCTTTAACTCCGCAGACATAGGCAAATACTCTTTTGTCTATTTTAATACAGGCAACAGTTCGGTGTGTATGAATTACGAAAAAAATAGCACAAATAATATCTTTAAACCAAATGATGCTTGGATAGGAGTTATAAAAGAGCCTTTTAAGGGTAAAGTAACCTATGAGCGAAAAAAGCGATTTAAGAGTCAGTGTATATTTATAGACAATGAACTAATCAGCGATTTTCCTTTATTTAACGAGATAAACAGCCTTGAGCCTGCAAGTATAAAAACAAGCTCTACAAATTTAACTCAAAAACTCATCCTTCAAGACTTAGAAAATTCGCATATATATAAGGGCAAAATGAGAGAAATTTTTATAGAGGCTAAAATTTTGGAGATGATATATAAAAGTTTTTCGGCTTGCGATAACTACGAGTGCTGCAAAGGGCTAAATTTATGTGAACATGACATAGCTGCGATAAAAAAAGCTAGAGAAATTTTGCTTAAAAATATGTCAAATCCACCGTCAATCAAAGAGCTTGCCAAAATTTGTGCCATAAATGAATTTAAACTCAAAAAAGGCTTTAAACAGCATTTTAACAATACTATCTATGGCATGCTTCAAGAAGAGAGACTTAAAAACGCTAAAGAGCTTTTAATGAGAAACGATGTGAGCGTAAAAGAGGCGGCTAGTATCGTAGGATATAGATCCTTGGCGCATTTTAGTAAGATTTTTAAAGAGAAATTTAATGTGCTGCCAATGGAAATCTCAAAACATAAAAAATTTTGGATTAAAGCTTAGAATACTAAATTTTCTAATCAATGTAATTTCAGCAAAAATTAAGTAAGTTTTTAAGGGCTTTCAAACATCGATAAAATTGGGATTTGGTTGCGGAGGATGGACTTGAACCACCGACCTTCGGGTTATGAGCCCGACGAGCTACCACTGCTCTACTCCGCGATAAGTTAAAAGTGGATGGGGTAAGAGGATTCGAACCTCTGAATGTCAGGACCAAAACCTGATGCCTTACCGCTTGGCGATACCCCAATACCAAATAAGAAAACGTGATTATATTCACTTTTTTAAAATTTGTCAAGACTTTAGCGCTAAAATAACGAAGTTTCAAACAAATTTTAAATATATTAAAAAGTACTCATATAAAAACGATGCAAATTTAACTATATGCGCTACAAAATAAAAACCTAAATTATATCCATATAAGATGTATCATAAACGCCTTCAATACGCTTTTTAAGATCATCTTGCCAACCGACACTAAGACAACGTAAATTCATAAATTTATCTATCAAATTTGCATTTTCTTTAGGCGCATAAAAGACACGATTTACATCAGCCACACTCATAGAGCTATCATCCCTAGAGACCATCTCGACACTATCGCCCGCCTTGCAAGCGCCCGCCTCAAGCACTCTATAATACCAGCCACTTAGTCCGCTTCTAAAAATTTCTTTTGCCACTCCTGCGTTCATCCAGCGCTTTGAGAGCTTAAAACATGGCTTTCTAGGCTGGCTTACTTGAAGCACAAGCGAGCCGATCTTATGCACATCACCTATATATACGCTTTCTTCATGTATGCCCGAGATAGTTAAATTCTCACCCATCGCACCAAAAGGCAAATTATTTAAGCCCAAAAACTCACTCCAAACAGGATAATTTTCATAAGAGTTTGCAAATATAGCCTTCTCTGCTCCGCCGTGATGCTTCTTATCAGCCACCTCATCGCCATGAAAGCCGAATTTATCAGCATAAATTTCATCATTTGTCGCTGTTTTAAATATCGCGCTTTGCCAAATTTTATTTATCGAATTGGCCGCATTTTCATCTCCATAGGTTTGAACTTTACCTATCAATAAGGCCTTTACAATCCCCACCATAAACCTTTTTATAAATTTCTTAAATTTTATTCAATTGATTTTATAGCATATCAATAAGTATCAATATAAAAAATAGTAAGCAAGAAAAGCCATAAAAGCTTTCCTGATAACATACGTATAATCAAACAAAGTAAATTTAAGCTACATTTTGTAGATTTAATCTTCCGCCAAGCGGCTCATCATCGTCATGAAACTCAAATTTAACAGCTCTAGCCCCAAAACTCTTAGCGATAGCTTCAAGAGTGTCACGGGCAGATTTATGAATTTTGCTTTGAAGTTCGGAAATTAACTTAACAGACATCTTCTCAACCTCGCTTCTAGCCTCTTCTATAAGCCTGTTTTTATCTTCTTCTCTAAAAGTGCTTCCAAAAAAGCCGTTTAACGAATCTGGAAGCAAAAACGGGATAAACTTACCATTTTTCTCATCATAAAATTTCATATTAGCAATCGAAAATTTATATTTACATGGAGGCATTACTATTAGATATTCGCTGTTTGCAATATTTATTATATCCATCTTCGGACTGGTTAGATCATATATGAAATTTATCTCAAATTCAAATATCATCGATAGTTTTTTCTCGCTTACCAGCCATCTTAAATATTCTTTACCAAAGCTTCCAAATGCATGATCAGTCTTTGTTACTATTTCCTTGCTATAGACTTGAAAAACGGAAAGCTCACCGATAGACTTAAGCTGTAATATCTCATTGCTTATAGAAGCTTTGCTAGCTCGATTGCTGCTTGAAATTTTAACAATTTTAAACAGCATAAAAACTACAACCAATAAAAAAGCCATAAGTGCTAAAATCATATAATCAATCATATATTCTCCTTTTTTAAAGCTTTTTAGCAAAAAATAATGAATTTAGTATTAATGCTACTACTTTATATTAAAAAATTTGCCTAAACTCAAATCCTGCGCCTTTTAAGCTTTTGCTAACCTGCTCTTGATGATCCTTGCCCTTTGTCTCAAGCGTTATGATAATACTTGCATCGCCATACTCAAGCTCAGTGGAGAAGCGATCATAATCTATCTTAACGATATTGGCGTTTGCAGCTTTAAGCGCATCAGTTAAGCTTAAAAGCGCACCCGGCTTATCTATCAATGTTACTTGTATAATCATCTTGCGAGATGACTTGATAAGACCTTTTTCTATTATTATGTTTAACATCTGCACGTCGATATTACCGCCACTTAAGACTATGCCTACTTTAGAGCCTTTTTTGATCTTTACCTTGCCGTGCATAACACATGCTACACCTACTGCTCCTGCACCTTCTACGACTATCTTTTGATTTTCCAAAAGATACAAGATCGCATTAGCTATCTCCTCATCATCTACCTGCACTATCTCATCAACACACTCGATTATGTGAGCTAAAGTTATTTCGCTAGCGTCTCTAACGGCTATTCCATCGGCTATCGTACGAACCGATTTTGAGTTTATAACCTTTTTTGCATTAAAGCTATTATACATTGCAGGAGCACCCTTTGCACTTACTCCAATTACTTTTATATCGGGATTTACCTGCTTAACACAGCTTGCTACGCCGCTTATTAGTCCGCCACCACCAACAGGAACTATTATCATATCAAGATCTGCTATTTCATCAAGCATTTCAAGCCCTACTGTTCCTTGACCAGACATTACAAATTCATCATTAAATGGATGTATGAAGCTCATTCCATTTTCTTTAGCATAAGATACGGCAAATTCATAAGCTTCGTCAAAATTATCTCCGCTTAACAAAACCTCTGCACCAAGAGCCTTAGTACCGGCAACCTTTAAAAGTGGTGTAGATTCAGGCATAACGATAATAGCCTTAGCTCCAAACTCTCTAGCGCTTAAAGCGACACCTTGCGCATGATTTCCGGCACTTGCAGCCACGACACCCTTATTGCGCTCTTCTTCGCTTAAATTTGCTATCTTATTATATGCACCTCTTATTTTATATGCACCAGTACGTTGTAAATTCTCTTTTTTTAGATATACGCTAGCCCCACTCATCTGGCTAAGTCTAGTGCTATATGCGAACGGAGTCTTATCCACAAATCCGCTTATTGTGCGTTTGGCTTGTATTATTTTATTTAACGATATCATTTTTAAACCTCTCTAACTCTATTTTTATACATTTATCTTCGACAAAATTTATATTATTTTCTTTAGCTATTATTTTAGCATTTTTATTTGTGATACCAAGTTGAAGCCAAAGAGTTTTAATGCCTAAATTTATGACTTCCATTATCAAATTTTCAGCAAATTCGCCTTTTCTAAACATAACGGCTATATCTATCTTTTTATCTATCTCACTTAAGCTTCTATAGACTTTGCGACCCAAAATTTCATCCTCTTTAGGATAGATTGGAAAGATATTAAAGCCCTCTTTGATTAGAAATTTAGCTACTATATTACTAGCTTTGCTCTCATCCGGACTTAATCCTACTATAGCTATATTTTTAGATGTTTTTAATATATTATCAATTCTCATTTTTGCTCCTTAAAAGCACTCCACACTCTATATGAGTAGTGTTGGCAAACTGATCAAAAATTGCAAATTTACTTACTTTATGGCTCTTGGAAAGCTCTTTTAGATTCTCTTTTAAAGTGGTCGGATTACAGGATATGTAGATTATATTTTCATAATTTTTTATAAAATTTATTACACTTGTCTCAAGACCTACACGAGGAGGATCTACTAAGATATGAGAAAAGTTAAATTCGCTCAAATTTATTTTTTTTAAGCGATTAAATTCTCTCACGCCGGCAAAAGCTTGCATAAGCTCATCTGCCGAAAGTCTAATAAATTTTATATTATCAATACCATTTAATTTGCAATTTTTAAGCGCGTTTTCAATTGACTTCTTTGAAATCTCCGTAGCTAAAATTTTACTAAATTTATCAGCCATCGGAATAGTAAAATTTCCATGTCCGCAATACATCTCAAGCATATCACGGCTATCTTTTACACAATCTTTAGCCCAACCTATCATCTTTTCATTGACGGCTCTATTTGGCTGAATAAAGGCTCCATCACCCAAGATAAATTTATACTCTCTTTGAAGTATATTCAATCTTTCTTTTAAATTTTCACTACCACTTATTAGTTTTTTACCTCTACTTCTTGCGATAACAAAAATTTTAAACTCTTGCGCCAGAGTATCAAATTCACACTTTAAATTTGAGATATCCTTATGATATAAAAGTACTATTAGAAGTTCGTCTTTGGTCGATATAAACTCAACTCCAAACAGTTTATCTCTTAAATTTTGGTTTTTTTCTATATATTTTAAAAGAGGTGACATGATGGCAGCTATCTTAGAATCAACCTTCAAGCACTCATCAATCATTACAAATTTTTGATTTTTACCACGCATAGAGTAACTTATCTGGTTTTTATTGTGATAAATTCCAAACTCCGCTCTACTTCGGTAATAGATTGATTCTGAAGCGAAAAATTCAAACTCTCCGGCATAAAAATCTTTAAATTCTCGCTCAATATACTCTTTTTTAAATTCTATTTGCTCGGTATAAGGTAAATTCAGAGTGCAGCTTCCGCACTCTGAAACAAATTTACAATCCAAACTCAAATTAAACTTTCTGTCCTACAAATCTAACCAATAACACTACTGCCAAAAAGCCAAGAGGAAGAGCAAGCCATATACTAAGCCCTAAAGATACAGGCATATAACCTACAAGAATACTTACTGCGCATATGCTTAGAGCATAAGGCATCTGTGTTTGAACGTGATCTATGTGATTACATCCTGCACCCATTGATGAAAGTATCGTTGTGTCTGATATCGGCGAACAGTGATCGCCAAATATGGCTCCGGTTAAAACAGCTGAGATATTTACTATCATATAGGCATGAAGTGCGTCTCCTTCAAGTCCACTATTTACTCCTACAGCATTTGCAAGAGGAATGGCAAGAGGCATTAAAATTCCCATTGTTCCATAGCTTGTACCTGTAGAAAAAGATATAAATGAACCAAGAATAAATACAGCTGCAGGAAGGACTATCTTAGGCGTAGAGGCAGATAGCATATCGACAAGATATCTTGATGTGCCAAGCTCTTTTATAACAGAGCTTAAGCTCCAAGCAAGAAGCAAGATAACAATCGTTACTATCATTGTTTTCCAGCCTTTAACCCATGTCTCGATAGCCTCTTTTACGCTAAATATTTTTCTATATATACCTAAAAAGATTGCAACTATAGTCGCTAAAAGCGCGGATTGGAATAGAGCAACGGACGCATCGGCGTTACCAAATGTCTCTCTAAACGTTTCAAACGTAAACGGATTTGCCGTGGCTTTTTCAAGAGCCTCTCCTTGCAAGGCATTTAATCCGCTGAAATAAAAGCTAACAAATGCGCCTATTATAAGGACTAAAAGTGGAATAACAGCATTTGAACTTTGAAGCTTTATACCCTCCTTTGGCTCAAGAGTCTTATCTTCGACATCCACCATTCTTGACTTGGTTGAGTGAAGCTCTCCTGTGCGAGCTCTCCTTTCAGCCTTTAACATACCTCCGAATTCTCGCCCCATAAAAGCGGTACAGACTATAAAAAAGAGCATAAATAAATTGTAAAATCTATAAGGAATTGTCTCGACAAATATTCCAAAGGCATTGATATCTGTTACTCCTATTAGTTCATAACCGTTTTTAATAAGTGAGATTTCAAGCCCCACCCATGTAGAAATGATAGCAATACCGGCTATAGGAGCAGCGGTAGCATCTATGATAAAGGCTAGCTTTTCGCGACTAACCTTAAATTTATCAGTTATAGGGCGCATAATTGGACCTACGATCAAAGCATTTGCATAGTCGTCAAAAAACACAAATAGACCCATAACCCAGGTTGAAATCTGTGCCGAAATTCCAGTCTTTGCTCTTTTGCTAAGCCATAAAGCTACAGCCTTTGTGCCGCCCATTTTTGTAATTAAGGCAACAACACCTCCTATACAAAGAACTTGAAGAATAATACCGGCATTCCAACTATCTGCCATTGAGCCTACTATGCGTTGAACTATACTTATAAAGCCCTTTACAAAAGAGGTAAAAACACCGTTGTCTGCTATATTTATTAGATATGTTCCACTAAACACACCTATAAAAAGAGACAAAATAACATCTTTTGTTATAAATGCCAAAACTATAGCCACAACAGGTGGCACAAGTGTCCAAATACCAAATATCTGGGCATTTTTTGCCGCCACTTCAGGATCTACGGCAAAAGCCAAGATAGGCAATAAAAATAAGAATAAAAATTTTTGCACTCTCTTTCCTTTGTATTAAATTTAATTTTTCTCCACATGAAGCCCTGCCCAAGTCTGAGCAGTAGCCATCAGCTCTACAATGTTTATATTCACATGCTTTGGCATATTTATACAGTTTACAACAATAGTCGCTATATCTTGCGCGGTTATAGGCTCAACGCCCGCATAAACCTCATTAGCACGCTCTATATCACCTTTAAACCTTACCTCACTAAATTCAGTCTTACAAATACCTGGTGCAATCTCCGTCACGCGAATACCAGTGCCTTTTAGATCGTTCCTTATATTTCTGCTAAACTGCTTGACAAAGGCCTTTGAAGCTCCGTACACATGACTTCCAGGATACGGCCAAGCGCCAGCGGTAGAGCCTAGATTAAAGACATATCCGCTCTTTCTAGCAGCCATTATGGGCAAAACAGCTTTAGTGGAGTACAAAAGCCCTTTTATATTAGTATCTATCATTGTTTCAAGGTCATCCACACTTGTTTGCAATATTCCATCTATGCCTAGTGCGAGACCTGCATTATTAACCAAAATTTCAATATCTTTAAAAGATTCTGGAAGATTTTTTACAGCCTCAAAAAGAGCATCCTTATCTCTTATATCACACTCTATTATGTGAGTATTTTTAATCTCCTTGACTAATTTTTCCAATCTATCCCTTCGGCGTCCTAGAGCTATTATTTTATAACCCTCTTTTGAGAGCCTTCTTGCTATCGCATCGCCAAATCCGGATGTTGCTCCGGTTATAAAAGCCGTTCCTTTCACCACTACCCCTTCTAATTATCAAAATTTGACTTTAAGCCAAGAGCTTTTAAATACTGCAAATTTGCCTCTTTTTTGCCCATTATCGCATAATCAAAAGCGTTAAATCCGGCATCATCTACAGCATTTAAATCAACACCTACGGATATTAAAAATTTTAAAATTTCCACATCACTTTTACGAGCAGCCTCCATAAAAATAGTTCTTGATGTATGCTCAAAGTCGCAAGGTTTTATATAGCTTGGTAAAACCTCTCCTAGATTTGAAGCATAAGCAAGCTTTGTGTTTATATCAATAGTCCTCTTGCTTACATCAGCTCCGTGCTCTACAAGTAGCTTTACGAGATTAAGATCATTTAGTCCTACAGCCTTAAAAAGAGGGGTTTGTCCTAGCAAATTTGAATAATTTACGTCGGCACCGTTTTTAAGTAGCAGTTCAACACTTTTTAAATTATTAAGAGCGAAAAAAAGAGGGCTCTCATACCCACTATTAATATCTACTCCTATTTGTATAAACTCTTTAAGAATATCTATGCTTTTATCATAAAGCAGCGCGGTTTCAAAAGCTTTTTGCAAAGAGTCTTTAGAAATCTTTCCGGAGTATATAAACTCGTTTATATCATTTTTTGAGAATTTAGGATCACTAACGCGCTTTTGCACTTCGCTAATATCTAACATGCTGGTCGCAAAATCCTCTTTTTGTATCGCAATTGCAAATTTTAAAAACTCATTTGCAATCTTTGTGGCATAGTAGATAGCGCTGCCCTCATCCATTCTAAAACTGGACATATAGTGTTTTACGGTAGGACCAAGAGCCTCATTATAGTTTTTGTTAAACACTCTAAATAGTAAAAAATTTGAAAGAGTTTGATGCCCCCAGTATCTAAAAAAAGCTCTATTTTGTTCAAGCTCTTTTTCATATTCTTCGGATTCAAGAAGAGTTTGTGCATAAATTTCAGGTTCAATTCCGGCTTTTAAAAGCATAAATTTAAAATTATTTAAATTTATATCCGCAATTTTTCCTACACAAGAGCGACTCTCCGATCTTATTTTAGTTGAGGTGTCAAGCAGATTTTCTATATGCTTTAAATTTAAAAGAGAACTTGAGCATCTAAAATCAATGGCTGTTAATCCTG
This sequence comes from Campylobacter sp. RM16190, assembly GCF_012978835.1. NCBI lineage: Bacteria > Pseudomonadati > Campylobacterota > Epsilonproteobacteria > Campylobacterales > Campylobacteraceae > Campylobacter > Campylobacter sp. RM16190. The sequence goes on from NZ_LIWS01000003.1 coordinate 25,935, forward strand.
CTGCCTCGATATTAAAATTTGCAGAAAAAACACGTAGTTTATTGGCTAAAATTTCATCGCAGTCAAGTCTGCCATCATCTAATATACTTCCAAAAGTAAGGGGTACAAAAAATAAAAATAATAAAATTGCCTTTATGGCAAACCCCATTTCGCAACTCCTCTTTTTAAGAACTGGATTAAATTTCAATCAATTACTTTAATTTTGCCAAAATTTTAATTATAAGATTTTACAAAATTTCGTTTTATACTTTTATAAAGTCCGATTATATAACAATATTTTTTAAACGAAAGTGGCTTTTTGCAATATTTAGATAAAACATCTTAAAGAATTTAAATTATTTCCAGATTTACTCAAATTTAACACTTTCAAAAGCATTTTTTAGCTTTTCGTACAGAGGATGAAAAGGCACCCCATTCACTCTTAGATCGGCAATAGAAGTTATAAAGTTGGTATCTCTTTCCCATCTTGGCACTAGGTGATAATGCACGTGCTCAGCTATTCCAGCACCCGCAGCCTTTCCTAAATTCATTCCGATATTTACGCCCATTGCACCAAGCTCTCTTTTTAATATTTCCACACCCTTTCTTACAAATCTACTCATTTCTATCCAAGCCTCATCGTTTAGGCTTTCAATTTTTTCAAAATGCTCGTATGGTATTACCATAAAATGGCCCGGAGTATACGGATATAGATTCATCACACCAAAGCAATGCTTAGCACGAAATAAGACTCCATTTTTTTCGTCATTTTCCGGATGTTTTACAACATCGCAAAATACGCATCCGGACATTTTCTTGCTAAAATACTCACTTCTCCAAGGCGCACAAATATGTTCCATATCACCCCTCCTTTATGGTTTTAACCGCTTTTACAATATCATCTTGTCTCATAAAATGCTCCCCAATTAAGAATGCATCGACACCTATTTTATTTAAATTTACAAGTTGTTCATGATCAAATAGTCCGCTTTCGGCCACTATGATTTTATTTTGAGGCAAAAGCGGTATAAGTCGTTCACAAAGGCTCATATCCATTTCAAAAGTTTGTAAATTTCTATGATTTATTCCTATTATATTCGCTCCGGCAAAAATCGCCTTAGTGATATCTTCTTTGTCATGCGTCTCCACAAGAACTTCAAGTCCGAGATGATGAGCGTATCCAAGAAGCTCTTTTAGCTTAGATCTACTTAAGGCCTTAGCTATCAAAAGTATAAAATCTGCCCCGTAAACAAGAGCCTCGACTATCTGATATTTATCTATTATAAAATCTTTTCTAAGTAGAGGCGTTGCCGTATATCTTCTAATCTGAGTTAAAAACTCTAAATTTCCTTTAAAATAATGAGGCTCGGTTAAAACAGAGATTGCATTAGCTCCGCCGTCTTCATAATTTTTAGCTATTAAAATAGGTTCAAATTCGCTTCTAATAAGACCTTTGCTGGGGCTAGCCTTTTTAACTTCTGCTATTATTCTAAAAGGCTCATTTTCACTGGACCTTAATACTCTTGCAACATCTCTAGGCGCATAAGGATTATATGCCAAGCTTCTACCTAGCCATTCAAGAGGAAACTTGACCTTTCTTTGCTCCAAATCCTCTTTTGTTCGCTCTATAATCTGATCAAGTATCATTTTTTATTCTTCTGCAAACACTCTTTTATCATTCTTATATGTTCTTTTGCTTCATCGCTATCTATAAATTCACTATCATGCATAACGCCTTGCATAAGCTCATCTGCCTTCTCGCACTCTCCAAGCTTAAAATAACCCCACGCAAGAGAGTCTATATAATATACAGAATTTGGATCTCTTTCGAGAGCCTTTTTAACTAGCTCTACGCCCCTTTTTATATCCACATCATGATCTATGAGCAGATATCCGTAATAGTTAAAATATACCGGATTATCAAGCCTGTTTACAGACTTTTCAAAGTTATATATGATCTCATCAAGACTCTTTTTAGTCATTTTTTTAGAGTCGCGTTCATATTGATAGATTGCCATTTTCGCCTGATATTCCAAGTTGAAGCTCTTATCAAAGATCTCTTTTGCCTTATTATATGCACCGTCAAAATCTCCAATCATAGCATAAATTTCCATCAAAGCATCATCGTTATGTTTATGTTTTTTTAGAAATTTAATCGCATCTTCGTAGTTCTTTTGATAGACATAAATTCCAAGAGCCTTATTTAAAAATTCTTTCTCTTTCATTATTTCATATAAATTCTCATAAATTTCAATCGTATTGTTAAACTGTTGCATCTGAATATAAAAGTCTATCAAAGTCATGCACACATGCGCAGTGCAACCATTGATTCTTCTTGATGTCTCAAGATAGCTTACCGCCTCTTGCTTTCTATTCATTTTATTATAAAGAAAATCAGCAATCCTAATCAAATTCTCATCGCTTTTTTCTATCTCATAGGCCTTTTGAAATTGTGCCAAGGCCTCTTCATTTTTACGCTGCATCGAAAAAAGAGAGCCGAGCATTATATAGCTTCTAGGTCTAGGCTCTTTTTTAATTAAATTTTCCAATACTCTCTTAGCCTCTTCAAGTCTGTTTTGACCCATTAGCTTTGCACCTTTGATGCGCAAAAAATCCGGATCATCTTTTAAATTTTGCTCAGCAAGTTTTAAAATTTCATTAAACTCAGAGCTATTTGAAACAAATGCGAATTTCAAAGCCTCTTTTAAATAGGTTGTTTTATTAGTTTTTTTAAAAAGCTCTTTATAGATACCAACGGCATCTTCGTGTTTAGAATTATCAACCGCCATAAGCGCTTCAAGTATATAGAGATTTTCATCAAATTTTTTATCTTCGTTAGCCGCTCCTATGCAAAACATGGAAAATATTAATAAAATTCCTACAATCGCCTTATTCCCACGCATTCTCTCTCCAATTCATCAAAATGATTTTTAAAATAATCCCAAAAAGGAAAACTCATACACTGTTTAGGCCTAAACTCATAAATAGAACAATTTTTTTCGCTCTCATTAAAGAATATACAGGCATAACCACCATTGTAAATCTTCTCTTTTATACTAAATTTATACCCGTGCTTTTCTAAAAATTTATTTCTAAATTCGCCTTCATCAAGACTAAGATATCCAGCAAGAGCTGAAATTTCATTTGGACTTATCCATATATACCCGCTCTCGCCCGTGCAACACTTACCTCCGCACTCAGAGCACTTAGTAAAGTCGAATTCGTAATCAAATCCATCTTGCCTTATCAATCAAAATCCTCACTAAGAGTATTTGCTCTAGCAAAAATTTCACTAGCGACCTCGCTATACTTATCATTTTCAAAAACAAAAACAGGGGGCAATATCTTCATTAGCGCCTTTGAACTCTTTTTCGCCTCTATCATAACTAAATTTGCTTCAATAGTTGCTTTGGGATGAATAAAGCATAGCCTTGAGGGCGTAAATTTATACTTTTTTAAACATATTAAAATTTCACTAAGCTGCTTTGCATCATAACAAAACACAAAAGCTCCATGAGGTTTTAGAAGCGAATTTGACGACTTGATCAAATTTTCAAGAGGTAAAAACTCATTATATCTACTAATTTTTATATGCTCATTCTCGCTTCTTTTGGATCCATCGTGATAAAAAGGCGGATTTGAGACTATAAGATCATATCTTTTATCGCTTTTAAAATTAGAAAAATCGGCTGTAATAAAATTTGCCTCAATAGAGTTTGAGTCGGCATTTTGTTTTGCCAAATTTATATTTGGCTCCTGAATATCAAGCAGATCAATATTAATACTAGCAAAATCACGTTTTAACAAAAGCCCCAATATCCCACATCCACATCCAACATCAAGGACTTTGCCTTTTGGCTTTGTTTTTGATACAAAATCATAAAGCATCATAGTATCAGAATTATACCGATACCCTTTTTTAGGCTGCATTAGCCTCATCTATACACCTTGATAACAAAACCTTGCTTATTATCAGAAGTTATGATTTCATTGCTATAAGATATGCGAGAAAAATCTCCAAATTCATCTTTTATAAGCCCTCCGGCGGTTTTTGCCCTCTCTCTGCCTATACCGAAATTCGCATATAAATTTATCTTCTCAAGCTCATTTTTTGGTATCAATTGAGCCACTTTAGAAGTTGCTATAAAATTTCCATGGCTAACTATAGGGGTAATCTCAAAAAAATAGTTTGAATTATAGCGCTGTATAAACTCGCTTACTCTATTTTTACATATTACAGTTGGCTTATCTGATCCTATAACCATATCATCACACTCTATAGATTCTATAAAAACTACTTTTTTAGGCACTTCCGCCTTAAAATTTAGCTGAATTATCTTTTTTAAATTATCGTTTTCACTGCTTAGATATTCGCTCTCTTGCATAAGCTGTGAAATCTTGGTTTTAAGCTCGGATACTTCCAACGAGAGTGGATTTTGATTATTTTTTAAACTCTGCGTCAATGTTTCATTTTTTTTGGTTTGAATTTCAAGGCTGTTTTTTATTTTTTCTAGCCTTAAATTTATCTCACTTATCTCTTTATCTTTAAGAGCAAGAGTAGAATTTAGCTCATCAATGGTTTTTTTATGAATTTCTACGGCAATTTCCGCATTATCTACTCGTTTTTTCGCCTCCTTGCTTATAATTGCATTACCTTGTATTAAAGATGTGATCTTATCGTTTAATATTTTGTAGTTTTGAATATTTTTTTTATTTGCAAATATCTCACTCTCAAGCCTCTCTTTTTGAGTGGCTAACATTGCATTAAGAGAGGTTATATTTGACTCGCTTTGAATTATCTGTTCATCTTTTTTTAAATTTTGCTCTTTTAATTTAGTTATCTCTTTCTCAAGCTCATCTTTTGTATTTTGCAAATTTGAGCTTAATTCATTAAGCTGTTTTTTAAGTTTTTCAACCTCTTTTTTATGCAAGCTCCACATCCCGGCAACTTCCTTCTCAAAACCACTTCTTTCAATCTGAAGTCTTGACTTAAGATTTTCTATCGTGGCATTTTGCTCTTTATTTAAAGATATAAATTTATCATTTTTTTCGTTTATTAAATTTAACTCCGCAAGCTTTTTCTCAAGCTCTTTTGACTTTAAATCAAGCGATTCTTTAAGCAAATTTTGCTCTCTTTTAAGAGCCTCTATTTCATTAAGTTTTGATTTTATATCTTTTTCGTATTCATTTTTTTTGACTTCAAATTCCTTATTTAAAGTATTTATCATATCTTGACTTGCAGCCTGTATCTTTAAGACCTTATCCTTTTGCTCGGTTTCTACTCTTTTAAATTCAAACTCTTTTAAACTTAACGAATCGGTCATTCTAGCATTTTCATCTTTTATCTTAGAGAGCTCACCTGTGATCTTTAAAAGCTCTTTTTCAAGTCTTAGCTTTTCATCCATCTGAGTCTTTAGATTTTTGCTCATTTCGTCACTATTTTTTGAGATTAGCTGAGCCTTATCCCTTTCAAACTGATTAAGCCTATTAACCATTTCGTTTCTTAAAGAATCAATCTCATTTTGAAGCTTGACAATCTTTTGAGATGAAATTTTAGAGCTTTGCAAATTTTCGTTTTGGCTCTCCTCTAGTTTTTTCGTAAGATCATTTATTGTCTCCAAATACTTCTCAGAGTCCATTATCATTCTTAAATTTATATTTTTATATGATAGGCTTGCATCTTTAGAACTTAGTAAATTTGCTATTTCTAAATTTTTACTCACTAAATCTATATTGTCATCATAAAGTATCTTGTTTTGGACCCTTAAATCGCTTACTTGACGTTTTAATTCCTCTAAATCACTAGGTATAGGCTCGTTTATGCTGCTAATTTTTAAATTTTTCTCATAGCTTTTTGGCGTTAGAAATTTACCGTAAGTATCAAGATTATCTTTTTTAACATATTTTTCCTGCTCGTTTCTAGGAAGCTCATCAAAGCTTAAAACATGGATAGCAACCTCATTTTGATCTTGTTTGGAATTGTATTTTTTACCCGTATTTGAATACACAAGATACAAACTAACTGCAATCAAAATACTAAATAGTACAAATAAAGTTAAATTTATGATTTTAAGCCTATTCAATTTAGATATTGCCTTTATCCTTAATACTTTGTATTACTTTATGTGCGTGATTTAAGGCCAAAACTATAGAACCCCCGTTTTTCAGCACTATATCACCACCTATATAAAGCCCCTTTACACTACTTTCATAATCGTCATCTACGATTGGATCCTTATCAGCATCTAGCTTTACACCGCATTTTTGTAAAAAATCAACGGGAGTAGAGCCACCTATAGCATATATTATACGATCAAAGATCTCACTTGTTCCATCAGTAAAAATGACTTTTACCTTTCCAGACTCATTTTCAAGCCCTTCAATATCTACGCCAAGCTTTAAATTTAACTTATTGGCATTAAAAAGTGCCATAACAGCAGCCTCATTTATATCGTTTAATCTGGTAAATTTATCTTTTCTATAATTTAGAGTTACATCGTTTCTTTCGCTAAGATCTACCGCATATTCTGCAGCAGAGTTTCCTCCGCCCACTACAATTATTTTTTCATTGCTAGAGCAAGAATCAAGGTTAAAATTTACAACAGAATTTAAAGATGGCGGAATTTTGTAGCTAGGTTTATTAGGACGCCCCATCTTACCTATTGAAATTACTACATTTTTAGCTCCGTATCCTGCTGTTGATGTAGTTATATGAAATATTCCGCTCTCCTCTTTTTTTACACTTTCAACTTCCGAGTTAAATGCGGTATCAATCTCGTTATTGTCAAGCAGCTCATCAAAATAGTCAAGCGTGCTCTCTTTTGTGCCGTCGTCAAAACCAACCACTCCATGAATAGTGCTATCTTGACCTTTATAGCTTTTATCTACACGCTTATTGTCTTTATAAAACTTCCTTATCGTTTGACTATGATTATCACCCTTTTCCAGCAATAAAACGTTTTTAAATCCATTTGCTTTAGCCTCTACCACGGTAGCGATTCCGCATGGACCTCCGCCTATTACCACTATATCATATACGCATCTCATATCTCTTCTCCGTTACTTAATAATTTTTATTGATAATTTAGCAAAATTTCTATTAAAAGTTAAGTAAATTTATAAAATTTTAAAATATTTGAATTATGAAGCTTGGTAATTGTTATCTTTAAATACCAAAACAGCCAATATGACCGCCTTGGTATTAAACAATAAGGATATTAGTTTTTCTTTACAAAATCAGCTATCAAAAAGGCAAGCTCAAGCGCCTGATCGGCATTTAATCTTGGATCACACTGCGTCTCATAGCGATTTTCAAGGCTCTTTTCGGTTATATTAAACGCACCGCCAACACACTCGGTCACATCTTGTCCCGTCATCTCCAAATGCACGCCGCCGGCGTAAGTTCCTTCTGCTTTATGAATTTCAAAAAAGCTTTTAACTTCGGATAAAATTTTATGGAATTCGCGAGTTTTATAGTTGTTTGATGATTTTACGGTATTTCCATGCATAGGATCTATGCTGTATAGTATATTTAGCCCCTCTTTTTTAGTCTCTTTAAGTATCAAAGGAAGTCTATCTCCTATCTTATCAGCACCCATTCTAACGATGACGTTTAGTCTTCCCGCTTCATTGTTTGGATTTAGCTTTTGACTTAGTTTTTTCACATCTTCGCCGCTCGTACTAGGTCCGATTTTAACTCCGATTGGATTATGCACTCCGCTTAAGAAATGCACATGAGCATCATTTAGCCCTCTTGTTCTTTCACCTATCCAAAGCATATGTGCCGAGCAGTCGTACCAATCTCCAGTCAAGCTATCCTCTCTGGTTAAAGCCTCTTCATAAGGTAGAAGTAAAGCCTCGTGAGATGTATAAACTACTGTCTGATTTATCTCTTGGGTATTTTGAGAATTTATACCGCAAGCTTCCATAAAAGCAAGCGCTTGACTAAGTTGCCCGGCTAGCTCATCGTATCTTTTGCCAAGCTCGGCTTTTTTAATAAAGCCCAAATTCCATCTATTAACCTCGTGAAGATCGGCTAAACCTCCACGCGCAAAGGCACGAAGCAGGTTCATCGTGGAAGCTGATTGATAATAAGCCTCTATCATCCTCTTTGGATCTGGAACTCTGGCAACTTCGTTAAATTCAAAGCCGTTTATGATGTCGCCTCGGTAGCTTGGCAACTTTACACCATCTACCTCTTCATAATCGCTACTTCTAGGTTTTGCAAACTGGCCTGCTACACGCCCCACCTTTACGACAGGACAACGTCCCGCAAAGGTAAGAACAATAGCCATTTGAAGCAAAACCTTAAACATATCTCTAATATTATTTGCATTAAAATTTGAAAAGCTCTCAGCACAATCTCCACCTTGAAGCAAAAATGCATCGCCTGCGCAAACCTTAGCCAAATCTCTTTTTAGATTTCTAGCTTCACCGGCAAAAACAAGAGGAGGAAGTGATTTTAGCTTATCTTCTATGTTTTTTAACTCTTGCAAATCAGGATATATTGGCTGCTGTAAAATATTATATTCTCTCCAAGAGCTTCTGGTCCAATTCATATCATACCTTTTAAAAATAAGCTAGATTTTAGCCAAAAAGAACTTTTATTACAAATAAAAATAGCTGTTTAGTCAAATTTTAACCCTATTAAGTAACATTTTTAACTCTCTCAGTTTTGATTAATTACAAAAGAATAAAATGCACCTTAAAAAATAAAAAAGTAAATTTTATGAAAAACTACGAAAACGAAACAAAAGCGGGCATGATATACGGTCTTAGCGCATTTTTATTGTGGGGGCTATTCCCAGTATATTTCAAGCAGCTCTATGAGCTAAATTTTGCCGAGATAGTATCTCATCGCATCATTTGGTCGGTAGTGTTTTTGTATATCTTGCTAAAATTAGGCAAAAAGTTTGCGCAGACTAAAGCTTTGTTTTTAAATAAAAAAACAGCAATTTTATTATTTGTAAGCGGAATTCTTATAGCCCTAAACTGGTCTATCTATATTTACGCCGTAAACATAAACAAAATAGTAGATGCCAGTCTTGGATACTTCATAAATCCTCTTATAACAATGCTTCTTGGCGTAATAGTTTTAAAAGAGAAAATTTCAAACACTGGCAAATTTGCGATATTTATCGTTTTTATCGCTATATCAATCCAAATTTACGATGTGGGCGGACTGCCTTTTATCTCGGTTATCCTGCCTCTTTCGTTTGCTATCTATTCGCTTGTTAGAAAGCGTATCAAAATTCCATCTTTAGAAGGACTTTTCGTAGAGACTACGATGGTTATGCCTATTGCTATCGTGGCGCTATTTTTCATAGCAAAGAGCGGGCAAAATCACTTTGATTTTTCGTGGTTTGGGCTTTTTATCACGCTTTGCGGACCGCTTACAGTAATACCGCTTTTACTCTTTAACTCGGCTGCCTTAAGAATAAATTTAAGCACAATTGGATATATGCAATATATCTCTCCGACTATGCAGCTTTTAATAGCTGTATTTTTTTATAACGAGCAGATAAATAGCGCTAAAATAGTATCTTTTATACTTATTTGGATTGCTCTTGTTATCGTTAGCGTATCTTCAGTATATGCGAATAAAAAAGCAAAAATTTAGTATAATCTAGCTTTAAATTTAGGCGAAGGAAATTTATGGATATTTTTACTATGACTATTATAGTCTCTCTTGCAGTAGTCGCAATTATTTATATGCAAATTCAAAAAATCACACAAAACATAGATGCAAGCGGAGTAGTAGCAAACAACTCTCCTGAAAATTTAAGACAAATTTCAGTGCAAAAATACAAAGAGTTTTGCGAACTTATAAACAACGAGCTAAGAGAGCTTAAAAATATGGCGCTTTACGATGATATGCTAAAGGACGCCGAGCTTAAAGATAGCTTTTTACAAAGCCTTAGCGAGATGAGCAAGAAGCTCACGTTTATAGAGACCATGAACACAGCTAGAGACGCTGACAGATGGGAAAGCGAGCTGTTTGAAGTGCTAAATAGGCTTGATGAGCTTATCGAAGCAAATTTCAAAGACGGCGAGCGCGTGAGTGACGAGATAAGAGATAGGCTAAGTGCGGAGTTTGCAAAGTTGCAAAATTAATTACTACAAAAAAACAAATAATTATACAGATACGGCAAAATAAAACTCTAGCCTTATATCTTTAAGTTGAGAATAGATATTATTTTAAAGATATTTTTTGATAATGTATATTAAAATATAATTTATTAAAAAGGAATTATTTTGATCAGATGTCCTTGCTGCGGATATTTAACTATGAAATATATAAATGCAAATGATGGCTTTTGTGTAGATATATGTCCTGTTTGCCATTGGCAATTTGATAATCTTTCAAATTCTCGTACAGATATATCAATAGGACCAAATTCGGTATCCTTAAATCAAGCTAAAGAAAATTATAAAAAGATAGGAGCGATAGAAGAAAGACTCTTGCAGTATGTTCGTCCTCCTACTAAAGAGGAATTTGCAGATAAACGGATAAAATGTCCTTGCTGCGGCTATCTAACCATAGTAGATAAAGAGGATAAGAATTTAATACAAGATGTTTGTCCTGTTTGCTTTTGGCAATATAATACAGAGGCCATAAATAACCCGGATAAAATAATAGAGCCAAATATAGTATCTTTAAATGAGGCTAGACAAAACTATAAAGAGTATAAAGCTTCAAGCAAGCTAGGCTCTATAAATGCAAGAGAGCCTATGGATGATGAGATAAACTTAAAGCAATATCATGGATAGAAAACTCTTTGACGGAAGAATAAATTTAACCTCTAAAATGTATACCAAAGACCAGATGGGTCTAATATACACTGAAGTTTATGGAGGATGGATAGATATGCTTCATAGTCTTTGGGTATTTAAACTATTTCACGGACTTAAAGATCATAGTGAAATTACAGATGATGAATTTAGAGAGATATACTTAACCGCACTTCAAAGAATTCTCGAGGATGAAAAAGCTATATTGGAACCACCTTCTTATTTGTGGGACAATAAAAAGAAAAAACACAATACTCCTACAAGAGTAGTAAAGATGAAATTCGGAGATGAGATAGCTTGGGATATTCCTATGGAAGAGATGATAGATTATCTTAGACAAGAGATGATGAAAGAAGACTTTGATAAGGATAACTTGTTTTGGTACGATAAATACGCTCCTAGCTTGATCTGGGATCCTGAGTATGATGAAGAATACGCAAAATACGACGAAGCAAAAATTCTTGTTGTGGAAGGGCAAGGGTTTTAATACATAAGCACGAACTAGGATTTTAAAATAATAAACTTTCCTGCACTCAAGGCTAGTGTTGAAAAATATATAAGAAGTTAAGTAAAAAAATAATATTATAGCGTTTTTGGATTGACTCCTATCCTAATAAACTCAAGGAAATTTGATGAGCTACACCAAAAAAGACCTCATAACAACTTCAAATTTAACCAAAGATGAGATTTACCACTTCTTAAATTTAGCCAAAGAGTTTAAAGCTCTAAACAATTCAGAAGTCAAAAAAGCAAAATCTCTTTATGGCAAAACGACTGTAAACGCCTTCTTCGAAAACTCCACACGCACAAGAACCAGCTTTGAAATCGCAGCCAAACGCCTTGGAGCGGACGCTATAAATTTCAGCGCCTCTCAAAGTAGCACCAAAAAGGGCGAAACGCTGATGGATACGATAAATAACATCGTCGCGATGAAAACGGATATAGTAGTGATTAGACACTATAGCTCGGGCGCGGCTAAATTCGTAGCGGCAAACACCGACGCCTGCGTCGTAAATGCCGGCGACGGGCTGAACGAACACCCCAGCCAAGCGCTTCTTGATCTATTTACGATACTTGAAAACAAAGGAAGCCTTGAAAATTTAACCGTAGCGATTATCGGAGACGTATTCCACAGCCGCGTGGCTCGCTCCAATATCTACGCGATGAAGACGCTAGGCATTAAAGTCAAGCTATTCGGACCGCCTATGATGCTAACGGGAATGGAGGCTTTTGGGTGTGAAATTTGCAAAAGCATGGAAGAAGCGATATCGGGCACCGACGTAATCATAATGCTTCGTATCCAACTTGAAAGGCAAGACGACGAAGTTTCGTTCCCATCGGTGCGCGAATACTCTAAATTTTTCGGACTTACTTCGGCTAAGATGAAATTCGCAAAAGACGGCGTCATGATACTTCACCCGGGACCCATAAACCGCGGCGTAGAGATAAACTCCGACGTGGCCGACGATCCGAGATTTTCGCATATATTAAATCAGGTCGAAAACGGCGTCGCCGTAAGAATGGCGATCCTACACACTCTAGTAAGCAATAAAGGCAGATAATGAAAACTCTAATAAAAAACGCCACCATAGTAAATCACGACGAAATTTTAAAGGCTAATATCTTAATAGACGGTGAAATAATATCAAGCATCACCGCCGAAGAGCCCGCGGCGGATAAAGTCATAGACGCGAGCGGCTGCTTGGCGATACCGGGGCTTATCGACATGCACGTGCATTTTAGAGATCCGGGGCTTGAATATAAAGACGATATAAACTCCGGCTCCGAAACCGCGGTAGCAGGCGGCGTAACTACTTGTCTTCCGATGGCGAATACAAATCCGATAAACGACAACGCCGTAATCACGCGCGACATGATAGCTAAGGCTAAGGCTAGAGGGTTAATCGATCTGCTGCCAATCGGCGCTATTACCAAGGGTATGGGCGGGAACAAAGTCGTAGAAATGGGCGATATGATAGAGGCCGGAGCCGTAGCGTTTAGCGACGACGGCTTGCCCGTATCTAGCAGCGACGTGATGAGATACGCGCTTGAATACTCAAAGCACTTCGGCTCGTTTGTCATAAACCACTCTCAAGACTGCTCGCTGTGCCGCGGCGGACATATGAACGAAGGTCGCGTCTCCGCGATACTAGGCATCAAAGGCATGCCGCGCGAGCAAGAAGAAATCATGGTATCGCGCGACTTACTTCTTGCAAAGCTAACAGGCGGGCATATCCATATCGCGCACGTTAGCTCGGAGTGGTCGCTAAAGCTAATTAAACAAGCTCGCGATGAGGGCATAAACGTGACCTGCGAGGCGACGCCGCACCATTTTACTTACACAGAGGACGAGCTGCTAGGATATGATACGAACTTTAAAATGTCGCCACCGCTTCGCACCAGATCAGACGTGGACGCGATCAGAGAGGGGCTAAAAAGCGGCCTCATCGACGTCATCGTCACCGACCACGCCCCGCACCATAACGACGAGAAATTTTTAGAATTCGACAAGGCGCCTTTCGGTATCCTCGGCCTGCAAACCCTCGTGCCTATGACGCTAGATCTAGTAAGAGACGGCGTGATAGACTACGAGAAAATGGCGGCTCTGACGTCTTATAACGCGGCTAAAATTTTAAAACTAAAAAACAAGGGCGTGATCGCGGAGGGCTACCTCGCCGACATCGCGATAATCGATCCGAATTTCGAGTATCTCTACGACAAAAACCTAAATAAATCAAAATCCCAAAATTCCCCGCTGCTAGGCAAGATGCTAAAGGGAGCGGCGGTAATCACGATAAAAAGCGGAAAAACGGTGTTTGAGTTTCCAAACGTCGTGGCGTAGAATATTTAGATTTATTATGCTAAAATTACAAAGGATATGGAAAAATAATTTGGAATGCGAATCGTATTCGATGGTAAGTCAATTACAATCTAATCCTATTTATTCCATATCCACTTTTATTTTTAGGTATACACTTGGACATAAGAAAACTAAATTCACTAGAAGCTATAGCAAAAAGTTTTAATACCGATATTGGCTTTCTAGAATTTATGAAAGAGCCAGAAAACACAAAAACTCAAAGTGATTATTTTAAGCTACTAAAGCTAAAGAAAAAGAACAAAAAATTTTCAACAAGCTTTAGAGAAGTATTAAAAATTAATGAACCTTTTAATGTATTTTATAAAGAATTACTAAATGAGCTAGAAAAAATTATATACAGCGATTATAACAAGTATATTTCAGAATATGCACATGGTTTTTTAAGGGGTAAAAATATAGTATCAAATTCAAAAGAGCATCTTAATAAATATTACCTATGTAAATTTGATATTGAAGACTTTTTTGTATCAATTAAAAAAGAAAGTATTGAAAAAGTTTTTATTAAGATTGGATGCGAAAAACAAGCTGCCGAACTGTTTTCAAATCTGTGCACATATGATAATGCATTAAAAGAAGGTTTAAATACAAGTCCGTTATTAGCAAATTTATTTTGCCATAAATTGGATGCAGACATAAGATCCTCGATAGCTAAAAATATTGTTTACACTAGATACGGGGACGACATTACTTTTTCTTCAGATAAAAATAACTTTATAAAAACAGATGATTTGCAAAAAATACTAAACAAATATAATCTTAAGCTTAATAAACAAAAAACTTTATTTGCAAAACAAGGACAACCGCAATATGTTACTGGATTAAGTATCTCAAACAGAGAATATCCAAGAGTACCCAAAAAACTAAAAAGAAAAGTTAGACAAAAATTATATTATATGAATAAATTTTTTGAGAGTAATTCAGAAGAGGAATTGCTAAAAAGATTATATGGAGAAATTGCATATATAATTGGCATAGAAAAAGATTTAGGAGAAAAATATAAAAAAACTTTTTTGGAAATTCTAAAAAATAATAATTGTACAATAGACAATGCATCGGCTAAAACTTTCAAGGTAACTACAGCCAAACGTATCTTTCATTATATAGATGAAAGCGAAATTATAATTAGCACAGATGCAGACAAACAATATTTAGCAATATGTGTGGTTTCCATAATTAGCGATTCAGATAAGCAAAAAAATATTCAAAAATTAGGCGAGCTAAAAAATAGCTTTCTGATAGATGCCAGAGATGAGTTTATAAAGAAAGAAGGTCTTTTCCATTACACAAGCGATAATCCTGAGGTAAAAATTAAAGTCCAAGATTTATTAAGAGAACTGGAATATGAAGCCTTTATTATTTTTGGTAAATTTAATAAAAAAATAACCAAAGAAGAATATCAAGAGTTGTACTATGGACTATTTAGTAAAATTTTTAATAATATACTATTAAACCGTTTTGGAGATGCAAATAATTATATATGCTATGAAGAGAATAGTAAAATATCAACAAACAAATTAAGTAGCTACTTGTGTAATAAAAAACATTCTACAAAATTTAAAATAGAAAAAATATCCAAAAAAGACATCCTATCAACTCTACCAGATTATGTTTTGGGAACCTTTTGTAGCCTTGCTAAAGAGGAAAAGTTATTAGAAAAAATAGAAAATCAAAAATATCCATTTGCATTAAGAAATTTAAATAAAATATCAAGTAAAATAAGACTAATCGTAGATAATAACAATAAAATATACTACTCAAGGCAAAATAAAAATAAAAATGATTTTTTGGAAATCAATAAAAACATAATGAATTAAAAAGCTTTTATAATTAGAATATCGCGAGCTATTTTGCAATATAACAAAACAGCTCGCAACTACCAGTCAAACCCTCACGCGCCCTTGCCGTTTATCGCGTACGCCGAGCGCAAAAATACGTCCGTACCCGACAGCAGCGCGCTCTCATCAAAGTCAAAACAGCTGTTGTGATGTCCTGCGGCAAGCTTTGTGCCTATCATCAGATATCCGCTCTTACCGCCGTTTTTTTGCACTTTTTGCATAAAATGCGCAAAATCCTCGCATGCGCTAAAAGTAAATTCTTTCACTATCAGATCGTTATTTATATAAGGCGACTGAATCGCTGCTTTCTCATAAAGCTCGGTTATCTCGGGGCTACTATCTCCGCCGCTGGTACCGCCCGTAAGCTTTACCTCGTAATCCACGCCGTGAATCATGCTTACACCCTTAATGATATCCATACATTTGTTAAACATAAATTCATTAAGCTCCGTAGTCTCTCCCCGAGTTTCGCAGGCAATAAATCCGTTTGGCGCGATCACGTTTCTACCCTCTCCCGCCTTTAAAACACCCACATTTATACGAGTTACTCCATCGGCGTGACGCGTGATAGCATGCATATTTATAGCAGCCTCGGCAGCTGCAAGTAGTGCATTAGCTCCTTCTTGCGGAGCTCCTGCGGCGTGGGCTGAGCGACCCGTGAAAATAACATCAAATTTAGATGTCGCCAGAAGCTTGTTGGTGCCGCAAATTATGCCTGCATTTACTTTAGCTTGAAACCCGATATGTCCGCCAAGCAGATAATCCACATCATCAACCACGCCCATAGGCTCCATGCCTACTGCACCGCGCGTGCCCTCTTCTGCTGTTTGGAATATAAATCTGAATTTGCCGTTAAAATCATCTAAATTTTCAGCTATGATCTTTGCAAGTGCAAGTCCTATCGTGATGTGTCCATCATGTCCGCAGGAGTGCGTAATACCGTCTATATCGGCTCTAAAACCCTCTTTTACGGGTCTATGGCTCTCATCTTTGCTCTCGGTAACATCCACGCCGTCGATATCAAATCTAAACGCCGTCATCTTGCCTGCCCTACCCGTATCGATATCCGCAACTACGCCTGTAAGCCCATCCTCCATAAGAGGCAAAAATTCCTGCTCCTCTTTACTCAGCAGGCTTTTAGCTCTTTCTATAGCCTTTTGCGCAGCTTCAGGAGAGCCAAGCCCTTGTCTGGCATCCGGCTTTACTATCTCGCGCCCCATTTTTAGGCTATATCCATAGTCTTTTAGCTTCTTAGCTATGCTGGCGGTAGTAAAAAATGTAAACCAACCCGTCTCAGGATGTGAGTGATAAAAGCGTCTGTGCGCTATCATTTCATCTTTTAAATTTTCGACTTTAGTTTGAATATGATCCATATTTTCGCTCCTTATATTAAATTAGAAATCTTAATTGAATATTATAACTCAAATTTAATTCTAAAAACTTAAAAATCAAATTAAATTTAATAAATCGTATTTAAAAATAACTATTTTTTAATCAAATATTTAAAAGTTTATTTAAGTTCAGATTTTAGCTTAATTATGCGATCATAAGACTCTTCTATGCGCTCTTTTTTGATCTTTTTGGAATTTATGGCATCGACAATCACTTGAGTAATATACTCGCTAGTTCTGCGCTCTCCTATCATAAATTCGCTAAATAGCAGTATATCTCCACCGGCATTTATGAAATTTACAACTTTTTGCGTCATGCTAAAACCATTCAGTCCGCCCATCAACATATCATCACTTATAACTACACCATCAAATTTCAAATCTTTTCTAAGTAAATTGCCTATAATATCATTCGACATAGAGGCAGGAAACTGCGTATCTCTATCTAACAAATAGACATGAGATATCATTATTAGCTTGGACTTATCCCTTTTAATCGCATCATAATAAGGTTTAAGCTCGCTATAATCAAAATTTTCTAGCACTGTCTTTTCTATATGTGAATCTGTTTTTGCCGAACCATGACCAGGAAAATGCTTAAGAGTCGTTAAAACTCCAACCTCACTAAAGGCATCTAAAAATTCATTAGCGTATAAAGAAACCTCATCTATATTTTTACTAAAAGCTCTATTTTTTGAGGCAATTATCAGAGAATTTGTATTTAGCAGATCAACAACGGGAGCAAAATTTAAATTTATACCAAGATCTTTTAGCTGCTTTGCCATCTTTTTATATAGCTCGTTGGCACCGTTTAAATCAAGAGTCTTGGCAACCTCGCTGGCAGAGATAAAGGTATTAAATCCTTTTTTATCCTTAAATCTAGTGACATTCCCACCCTCTTCATCAATTGCAATAAAAATTCCACTTTGAGCTGATTTTAATGCAGAAGTTATCTTTTTTAAATTGTCTTTTGTGCTTATATTTTTTCCGAATACAATAACTCCGCCAAAACGTTGATATTTTGCATCTGATACTACGGACATGGTATCATTTAAGCTTGAGCCGTTAAAACCAACCATTATCATCTGAGCTATCATTTTGCGAAGCGTAGGTCTCTCTTGGGCTAAGGAAATACAACCAAAAAACGTAAAACAAAGAAATAAATTTAAAATTTTTTTCAAATTTTATCCTTTCATAGGAGGCTTTAAGCCAAATTTGAATTAGAAGTTAGTGAAATTATGCCTTCTATTTAGAAGATCGTTTAAGCTCTTTTGAATCTCTTTCCCATTTAGCATTGCAGCTACTTCATTTACAATAGGAGTATAAATTCCCTCTTTTTTAGCAATTTTTTCTATGGCATAAGATGTATCTATACCTTCAGCCACCTCTCCTAAATCATTTAGTATCTTATTTAAGCTCTCATTTTTAGCAAGCCCTAAACCCACTCTATAATTGCGAGAAAGAACGCTTGAAGCTGTTAAAAACAGATCTCCCGCTCCACTCAGCCCTAAAAATGTCTCATCTTTAGCTCCAAAATGTTTGCCAAATCTAGCCATTTCCACAAGCCCTCTTGATATAAGGCTGGCTCTGGCATTATTTCCAAGCCCAAGCCCATCACAAACTCCACCGGCTATAGCTATGACATTTTTATAAGCTCCGCAAATTTCAGCTCCTATAACGTCATCTGAAACATAAGCTTTCATATATTTTGGAAATAGTTTTGAAATCTCACTTGCAAGCTCTAAATTTGTAGAATTTACAACAAGAGCGCAAGGCATTTCATTTTGAACCTCTTTTGAGAAAGTTGGTCCTGAAAGAAAAGCTAAGTTTTCTTTTTTTGTATGTTCTTCATAGATTTCGTTTAGAAATTTTGAACTTTTAGTCTCTATTCCCTTAGATGCTACTAAAATTTTTTGATTGTAATTTTTAAAATTTGCTTTTAGCCAATCACTTGTAGCTTGAGTGGGGATAGTTATAACCAATAATTCGGCTTTCATAGCCTCATCAACACTCACAAAATGTGAAATTTCACGAGCAGTACGAGAGCTTATTACGCACTCATTATTTCTAGAAAGTGCATGAAATAGTGCGCTTCCCCATTTCCCAGCTCCAATGACAGCTATTTTCATCTTAAAGCTTTGTTTTTAAGAGCTCGTTTACTTTTGCTGGATTAAATGCACCCTTGCCCTCTTTCATAATCTGTCCTACGAAGAAGCCAAAGAGCTTATCCTTGCCACTTTTATACTCGGCAACCTTATCAGCATTTGCATTTAAAACAGAGTCTATTATAGCTAATATAGCTCCGTCATCACTTACTTGTTTAAGCCCTAATTTTTCTATAGTATCATCTACGCTTATATCGTTTTCCATAAGAAAATCAAGAACATCTTTAGCGGCCTTTCCGCTTATGGTGCCGTCCTCTATTCTATTTAAAAGAGTTGCCATCTTAGCGCTATTAACCGGGGAATTTTCAATAGTAACTCCGTTTTTAAGTCTACCAAGAAGTTCAACTAATACCCATGTGACACATAATTTAGGAGAGATTTTAGTATCTATTAGATCCTCAAAATATCTAGCGGTCTCAACGGTGCTTACAAGATTATTGGCATCATCTTCTTTGATTCCATAATCCTTAATATATCTAGCTACTTTTTGCTCCGCAAGCTCAGGAATCTTAATCGCTTCATTATACATATCATCAGGAATTTCTACAGGAAGCAGATCAGGATCTGGAAAATATCTGTATTCGGCACTATCTTCTTTACCTCTCATAGATTTGGTTACTAAATTTACAGTATCAAAAAGGCGTGTTTCTTGACAAACTTCCTTGCTGTAAGTGCCGTCTTCCCACGCTATACTTTGACGCTCCACCTCATAATCAATTGCTTTTTGAATAAATCTAAAAGAATTTAGATTTTTAATCTCAACTCTTGTATAAAGCTTAGTGTCGCCTTTTGGTCTAATGCTTACGTTAGCATCGCAACGAAAGCTTCCTTCTTGCATATTTGCATCACTGATATTTAAAAATCTTAAAATAGAGTGAAGCTTTTTAAGGTATGCTACGGCTTCGTCACTGCTTCTCATATCAGGCTCACTTACTATCTCAAGCAAAGGAGTTCCAGCGCGGTTTAAATCCACAAAGCTCACACTTCCTTCGTGAACGTTTTTACCAGCATCTTCTTCAAGATGTGCGCGGTTTATGCCTATTCTTTTTTTCTTCCCGTCTACATCTATATATAGTTCGCCTTTTTCCACGATAGGAACTTCAAATTGAGAAATTTGATAAGCCTTTGGAAGATCCGGATAAAAATAGTTCTTTCTATTAAAAATCGATCTTTTATTAATAGTTGCATTTATCGCAGTTCCAAAACTAATAGCCTTTTTCACAACCTCTTTATTTAGAACCGGCAAAGCTCCAGGAAGAGCTAAACATATCGGACAAACATGAGTATTTGGCTCATCTCCAAAACTTGTAGAGCAAGAACAGAAAATTTTAGTCTTCGTATTGAGCTGGGTATGAACCTCAAGACCAATTACAACTTCAAACATAATTAACCTTTGTATTTCTTAAATTTTGGAAAATATTTTATCAATTATTTCTTTTAACTTATCTAAAATTCGTTATTTTGAGTTGATTTTATAAGTTGCAATAGAGATAGTAGTGTTTAAAAAAGAAAAAATACCGCCTAAATTTAGGCGGTATAAGTTTAAAATCAGTGTTCTTCTGTTGCCAATGCGCCAGCGAGATACACAAAGGTAAGCATCATAAAAATAAATGTTTGAAGAATTGCCATAAGTGTCAAAAGTGCGTATGCAGGAAGTGGCGCTATAAAAGGTGCCAAAGCAAGCATAACAAGCAAGAATAAATCGTCTCCTTTAATATTTCCAAAAAGACGGAAAGATAAAGATACTATACGTGATAGATGCGATATGATCTCAACAAAGAACATAAGAGGAGCAAGTGCTTTACTAGGTCCCATAAAATGAGCAAAATACTTAATAACTCCGTTTTTCTTAATACCCTCAAAATGATAAAACACAAATACAATCAAAGCCAAAGTAAGAGTCATATTTAAACTAGCAGTTGGCGACTCAAAACCAGGAATTATACCCATTACGTTGCTTGTAAAGATTATAAGTCCTATAGTAGCAACAAGAGGAAGATATTTTCTAGCCAAACTCTCGCTTCCTAATACATCCTTGCCCATAGATATAACGGCCTCTAAATATGCCTCGAAAACATTTTGAGTGCCGCGCGGAACAAGTTGCATGTTTTTAACCGCAAGTTTAGAAAAAGCTATAACTATAACAGCAGCCAACAAAAAGTGCATTGCATAAGTAAACATGTGCATAACGTGCTTATCGCTTGTAAATTGAGAAGCGATTACATTAGAGAATAAAAATAAATTTTCTTCCATGTGCTAACCTTAAATTTATAAATTTTCAGGTGATTTTAGCAAAATTATTGTTAAAAGTTTTTTAAGATTTTTGAGTTTTGTCTCTATGTTTAGGCGATTTCGTTAAATTATAAATTTCACTCTAAAAAG
Organism: Campylobacter sp. RM16190; assembly: GCF_012978835.1. Taxonomy (NCBI): domain Bacteria; kingdom Pseudomonadati; phylum Campylobacterota; class Epsilonproteobacteria; order Campylobacterales; family Campylobacteraceae; genus Campylobacter; species Campylobacter sp. RM16190. The sequence goes on from NZ_LIWS01000003.1 coordinate 47,359, forward strand.
TAAGAGTAAAAAAGTTTCAAAATAGTAGCTCCCACCACAATCAAAAACATAGTTTTAATAAATTTAACTTCTTTTTTAATAACTAAATTTGACCCTATAAAAGCTCCAAAAATTTGCCCTACTCCCATTAAGATTCCAATCACCCAAAGCATATTTCCAGAAATGATGAATACACCCAAAGAAACTATATTGCTAATAAAATTTAAAAGCTTAGTATGAGCAACTGCCTTTTTCATGTTAAGTCCTATTAAAGCAACCATTGCAAATGTCCAAAACGATCCTGATCCTGGTCCGAAAAAGCCATCATAAAATCCTAAAATAAGTCCAAAGGCAACATAAAAAACCTTATAGTTCATTCTAGAAGCCTTATCACTCTCTCCTATTTTGGGCATAAAAATAGTATATATAAAGATTGCTATCAATAAAAATGGTATCATGATTTGTAAAAATTTTGGATTTAAAAACAATATCAAAGTAGCGCCGGTAGCCGCTCCGATAAAAGTAAAAATAATTCCCAAAAAGGCTTCTTTATAATTAATCATTCCCTTTCTAGTAAAATTTAAAGTCGCAGTAAAACATCCAAATGTGCCTTGAAGCTTATTTGTAGCAAGCGCCATATGAGGAGGAACTCCCATAGCCATAATAGCAGGAAGAGTGATAAGCCCTCCACCTCCTGCAATAGCATCTACAAAACCGCCTAAAAATGCCGCTCCAAAAAAAATACAGTAAGCCAAAAAATCAAATTCCATAAATTTCCTATAAAAAATTAATGGCAAATAGTATTACAAATTTTTAAAATTTTTAATTAAATTTGTTTTTAAGAAAGAAAAAATAAGAGCTACAGATAAAAACAGGAGATATCGATCAAAACGATCGATATCTTTAAAATTTATAAAAATTAGTTAATAACACCGCAAACTAATCTAGGACCGCCACCGCCTAATGGCTTTGGATGATCGTGGTGATTGTCTCCACCAACGTGAATCATTAAAGAGTGTCCCTTAAGCTCGTCAAGTTTTTTTATCTTAGGAGCTAACACAGGATAAACCGCATTGCCGTCGTGGTCAGTAAAAAGTGCAGGCAAATCACCCTTGTGTCCTTTGTCATCCCATGGGAATGAATGTTTTTTAGCGTCTGTTGGATCCCAGTGTCCGCCAGCTTTCATGCCTAGACCTTTTTCTGTGGCTCCACAATCAGGATTAACGTGGATATGGAATCCGTGCATTCCAGCCTCAATACCTTTTAGGTTTGGAAAAAAAGCTACACCATAATTTGTCTCTATAGCAACCACCTCTCCTACTTTCATATTACCCTTTTCGCTTAGTTGTTCCATAGGGATAACTAGGTGTTGTTGAGACTTTGGATCGAACTGATGACCCTCATGTGCAAAAAGCATACCGCTTAAAACGGCGCTTACCAATAAAATTTTTTTCATTTACTCTCCTTTTAAAAAGTTAACGTAACTATATCACAACATTGTAAACAAATCTTAAGAAAAATCATCAAATTTGAATTTTTTTATATATTTTTTGATTTATATTTATTTTTTTAGAAATATTTTATCTATCTCTCCGCTCTGTCCGATTCTATACAGAGCAAAATCATATTTAATAGGGTCAAGATAGTCAAATTCTCGAAGTTTGTTTGTCAGCTCTAAAACGGCATTAAAATCGTAACTCTTTCTATCTATAAGCCCAAGTCTTAAAGATACTCTGTGAGTATGAACATCAAGCGGCATCAAAAGCTCGCTCTTAGGTAAATTTTTAAAAATTCCAAGATCAATATCGGTATCTCTTACCATCCAGCGCATAAACATATTATAGCGCTTATAAGGAGAAATCGGCTTACTGTCAAAGGCTCTGCCAAAGAAAAATTCATATCCGTCCGAACGGTAAGAATTTAAAGAATATATAAATTTTATAAGTTCATTTATCCCATCTATCATGAGTCCGCTCTTGTCAAAGCCACTCTTTATGATAGTCTCCATATCGGCTTCTTTTTTAAGTCTGGAAAAAGTTATAAAAATTTGCCTCACATCCTCTATATTTTGGAAGCGATATTTAAAATTTTGCAAATTTTCACAGATGTTTTTTTCGCTCTCATCAAAAAGGCTAAAATTTAAAGACTTTAAAAATTTAACTATCTGTTTAGCGCTACCGTATCCAAACAAGGCGCAAATAAGTGCGATATTTGGCTCTTTATAAATAGTGGCTACCTGAAGCGGATCATCCGCATTATAAAGCCCGTCCTTAGTATTTTTACTAAGAACATGGCTATCAAGAAGCTCTTTTAAATCCATTATTGTTTAAGAGTAAGTAGAGTATCTAGCATCTTCTCTACCGTAGTTATTACTTTGGCTGCCGCACCATAGCTTGATTGAAAGCGAATCAAATTCGTAAGCTCTTCATTTAAATTTACTCCGCTAATTGACTGATGTTCGCTCATGGCAATCTTATTTATAGCGGTATTCGCATCATTTAGCTCATTTGTAGCCTGAGTTTCGCTTGCAATATCTGTTGTCAAAAATCTATAAAATCCCTCTATGGTTTCGATTTTATCGGCATGCTTGTTAGAATAAAAATGTATCTTATTATATTGAAGCTGAACCATCTCGTTTGCTACATCATTATTGCCAGGAGTTGGATTTGAGTATGCTTTAAGCTTATGAGGATTGCTGATAAGCTCACTTTTTACACTCATATCCTTTGCGTTCGTGCCTTCAAAAAATCTATTTATACCGATAATTCCCGGGAAATTTGTTCCATTGTCAATAAATGCGATACTATATTCGCCCGAATGTCTAATAGGGGATACTCCAAACATTCCCTTATTAGAAATCGGATCATATTGATAATATGCCTTAAAATAGTCATTTACGTCGTTTAAGATGTTATTATCGTTGTTATCGTCAGTATCTGCGTTAAAATCTTTTACTATCGAAGTCCCCCTAGTTGGATCGTTCATCGAAGTAGAGGCATCGATCTTTATACTCTTTCTAGCAACCTCTTGCCCTTGATTGTTATAAACCACCACATCAAAGCTTCCGTGTTTTATATCGTCATTAAAGTTCATTAGAGTTCTGGATGGATCTAAAAACGATAACTCATCGGTATTGATGCCCTCTACAGCAGATTTTGAATAGATATTATTGGTTTCGTTTATTATGCCTTTGGCAAGAGTATTTAGATTATCGATATACTTTTGTATAATTCCATCCTGAAATTCGCCACTATCATCGATATATCTTCCTCTTAGATCTAAGGCAGCACCCAGTTTGCCTCCGGTTATCTTACCAGCCATATCTACTCGCTTGCCATCTTCTCTCTCGTAATAGATATTGTTAAAGTCAAATTTATTAGCCGAGCTATCTAGAGCAAGAGGATGAAATGTCACACCATCTACTATAGTAAATCCGGAAATATTTAGATTATATTTTGCGCCTGTATCGGTAACAGTAGGATCTATATCTGCTCTGCCTTGAAGCTCGCCTTTAAATGCAGTCGCGTTTACAAGCCTTGAGATTGCAAGCTCTAACTGATCCCTTTTATCTCTAAGGTCATTGGCTCTAGTTGTGCCTATCGATTCCACGCGCATTATCTGCTTATTTATCTCAGATATCTCTTTTGCGTATTTATTTATCTCATTTACAGCAACTTCTATTTGAGAATTCACGTCTTGTTGTATTTTATATAGCATCTTTACGCTATCTTGAATACTCTTTGATAGAGTTGAAGCCGAATTTAGCAGATGTATCTTTTGAGAAGCTTCGGTAGGGTTTGAAGCGAATTTATTCCAGGCATCAAAATAATTTTGTATATCGCGACCTATTCCTACGCTTTGCAAATCGGGAAATCTCTTTGAAATTTCCTCAAGCATTCTCTTTTTGTATTCGGAAAATTCAAGATTACTTCCGGCACTTCTTAGCCTGGTAAATGTAAATTCGTCATGAACTCTTATTATAGTATCTACCTGAGTTCCTCTACCGACATCTCCTGGAATACTATGCTCAGGCTCTCTAGCTGACTGAACCACACGTTGTCTTGTATAATGCTCGTTATCTGCATTTGTTATATTGTGACCTGTTGTTGTTATCTGCATTTGAGCCGCATCAAGCCCACTTATACCTATGTGTAAAGAGGAAAAAATACTACCAGCCATCTTTTAAACCCTTGCTTTAAATAGACTCTCAGGAGTCGGCTGACTCTTGAAATATCCATCGCTATCTTTTTTATTATGAAACATATTAGAAACCAAACTATCAAAAAACTCTTTAACAACCACAACGTATTTTGCATACTCTTTGTTTTTTTCGTGAAGCTCTTCAAGCTTGCCACGCATTTTTACCAAATTTGACTTTATGTCATCATCTAAAATACTTGCCAAATCGGTGCTGTTATGCTCTTTTGAAACTCTAACAAGCTCCTTATCAAGCATTGATTTTGTAGCTTCAAATTTTTTTACGAGTTGATTTTTTTTACTTACACTCTCTTCTACGGTTGAGTGCTTAGCTTCTTTTATGTTTTTTATATCTTGAGTAGTTACGGCTATAAGCTCATCAAGAATGCTTATAGCCTCTTGTAAATATTTTTTAAGCATTTTGTCCCTTCTGTTTTTACATCAAGGACAAAAGCTTATCAGATAATCTCATCTGCAATAGCGCGTGCAGTTTTTGATAGATCTATCTTGTAAGTTCCATTAGCGATAGACTCGGCTATTTTAGCTACTTTGCTCTCGCTCTTATCCTGGATGTTCTCTTTGTTTTCGTTCTTTTTAATTTCACTGTTAGGTGAAAGTTGGCTCGGGCTAACCCCAGCTTTTACGCCGATTGAACCTAGCATTTTCATACCTTTAAATATATTTATTGCTAAATCGGCATATTTTTTAAATACTTAAGTCCTCTCTTTTAAAAAATTAAATAGCAATTCACTAAATCCTAAATTTCCGCTCAAAGCTCTACTCATAGTATCGTTGTACATAGATGAGTAAATTTTATCTCCGGCATCCTTTGGAAAAAGAGGATTTTCGTCCTTTAAAGCGATATCTAAAACACTTTTAACCAAAAACGCCTCAAAGGCATCAGTCTGCTCTTTCAAAAGCTTATCGTTTTCGCTTTTGCTTCTTGTAATCGAATTTGTGGCTATGTTGTTATATGCGTTTATAGCCAACTGGTTATCTATATTCATTATATTATCTCCAAATCAACGTGTATTGCGCCGACTCTTTTTAAATTTTCTATTATGGCTATTATGTCGCTCGGACTAGCGCCTAGTTTGCTTAGAGCCCTTGCTATGCTTGCTATAGTTGTGCGCTCTCCGCTAACTTTTAGCATATTGGCGTTTGCATCTACGGCTATTCCGTCTTGAAGATCGATAGTTCCGTTTCCAGCATCGTAATAGGAATTTGGCTCTATTTTTATCGTAATTTCCTTGTGTGTTATCACCACAGGATCAACAGTAACATTTACTCCGCTTACTATAGTTCCGGTTTTTTCGTCTATTATGACCTTGTCAAGCGCCTTATATTCGACGTCAATATTTAAAACTTGAGCCAAAAATTCAACCATGCTAACGCCATTTGGTCTATTTATCTTAACAGTTCTTGGATCAATTGCTATTGCGGTTTCACCGCTTACTTTTAAATTTATAGCGTTTTGTATATTTGAAGCGGTACTAAAATTTGACTCTTTAAGGCTTAAAAATATAGCCTCTTGATTATATATATCATAAGTTATCTCGCGCTCCACAAAAGCTCCACCAAAGATAGTTCCAGCCGTTGCGTGATTTCCTGAATTTCTACCCTGACTTTTGCCACCTATAGTAAGAGAGCCTTGAGCCAAAGCATATATATCTCCATCAACGCCCTTTAGTGGGGTCATAAGAAGTGTTCCGCCTTGCAAACTTTTAGCATCGCCAATGGATGATATGGTCACATCAAGCTTATCACCCTGTCTTGCAAAAGCCGGAAGCTTTGCCGTAACTATAACAGCAGCCGTGTTTTTAGATTTTATATCATCCGGACTTATCTTTACATTTACTGTTTGAAGCATATTTGAAAGCGATTGAATCGTAAATTCCGAGCTTGAACCATCTCCTGAACCATTAAGTCCTACTACTAATCCATAGCCTATGAGTTGGTTCTCTCTTACTCCTACGACATTTGCTATGTCTTTAATCTGCGCAGCATTTGCAAAAACACCGAGAGATAAAGCAAGCAACATCGATGAAATTAGCTTCATTGCAATCCTTTTTTATTTTTAAAGGATAAAAGCAATAAATATTCCAAAAATTTATGAATAATATGTAAGAGTTGTATTTCCAAATTTCTTTGATTTTTGAAGAGTAAATTTTCCAATGTCTTCAGGAAATTGATAGCTGCTAATATGCTCTATTACGACCATATAAATTCGTTTTTTGTCTAAATTTCTTATCAAATTTATACACTTTTCATAAATTTGACCAAATCCCTCCCTAATATCAAATGGTGGGTCAAGATATAAGATAACATCTTTCAAATCTCGTCTATTTAAAATTTCAAGAGTAAGCTCAAAGGTGTCTCCATTAAGAATCTCCAAATTTGACTCATCTATATTTTTTGCATTTTCTCGCGCTATCTTAAAAGCATTTTTATCAAGTTCTATTGCGATTGCGCTTTTAGCATCATTACTAAGCGCTTCAGCCGCCATGAGAGCGCTTCCGCCAAATGCCTCTATAAAAATTTTACTTCTTAAATCATACCTCATGCTATCAAAAAAAGAGCCCTTGACTATACTTTTCGTGCTTCTTGTAGTATCAAGAGATGGCAAAAGAAGCTTTTTACCTTTAAATTTACCGCTTGAAATGGTGCTAAAAAGTTTTTTCATCTATAAAGCTTTATAAGATTGATAAGATCTTTTTTAAATTTATCTATAAGGATACTAATTTCATGCTCAATATCTAAATTTTGAGCCATTTGTCTAGTGCCGGCACTTGGAATTTGAATGGCTGAGTAAAATTCCTCAAGTGTATTTAAAAGTGTCTCTTTAGTAAATGGGATTTTTAAATGAGCGGAATTAGAAGATATAATAAATACGGGTTTTTTGCTCTCGATCTTTCTATCTGATATTATAAAATCACAATCTTTTTTATGCGCTACATAATCTTTCAAAAATAATTTAAGCGAATTTTCAAGCAAAATACAATCACAGTCAAATGAAATTTTCATATACATTCCTTATAAATTAAGCAAAATCTTAACAAATTTAAGCGTAAATTTTAATTAACTATATAGTATAAAGAAATTTTAGATATAGCCGATATAACAAAGTAGTATATTTATAAGGAGAAAATATGGAAATTTTCAAAGTTGCAAGTCAGCCGATAAATACGGCTCTATCAACAGGCAACACACATTCACAGCCTCAAACAAGGGAAGTTGAGCAAACACAAATTCAACCAAATATTGTCGAAAATCAAACAGAGCAAAACAATGAAGATCTAGTCAAAAAGCTAAACGAAGCCACGGAAAAACTAAATAGACAGATGGAAGCGCTGGATACAAATATACGTTTTGCTTACAATGACAAGATAAATTTTCTTTACGTTAACGTAATGGAGATGAAAACAGGCGAAATAATAAGAAAAATTCCAAGCGAGCAAGTAATGAAACTTAGTGAATATTTTAGAGAGGCAGTCGGAGTACTATTCGATAAGGAGAGCTAAGATGGGGTTTGGAAAAATTTCTTCTCTTGGGCTTGGAAGTAACGTTTTAACTCAAGATGTTATAGACAAACTAAAATCGGCAGATAGGGCGGGTATAATAAACCCTATCACACAAAATATGGAGAAAAACGTAACAAAGCAAAAAGATCTATCTGCTATTAAAACACTAATAAGTTCGTTTAAATTATCTGTTTCTGCACTTAGCGATGAGGCTATGTTCTTAAAAAGAAGTGTCAATACCAATGGTAAAAGTGCGGATCTAAGCGTAAGTTCTGGTGTTGGCTTGCAAGATATGGATATAGATGTGAAACAACTTGCGGCAAGAGATATATATCAAAGTAAAAAATTTATAAGCCCTGAATCGTTTGCGGCTAGAGAGGGCTCTTTTGTAATCAAATTTAACAATGTAGATTATAAAATAGATCTTAAGCAATCTACATCCTATGAAGAGTTGGCAGCAAAAATAACAGATGCCACTGGTGGCTATGTTCAAGCTAAAATTCTAAAAGTCGGAGGAGATAAGCCGTATCAGCTAATTTTGCAATCAAAAGATACCGGAGCTAGCAATAAGATAGAATTTTCTACCCAAGATTCAAGCGGAAACGAGCTAGATAATGCAAATTATATATTAGAAGCTCTGGGTTGGGATAGTGCAAATGTAAATAGCAACAAAATATCTACAGCGCAAGACTCCGAATTTACATATAATGGTATAACGGTAAAAAGAGATTCTAACAACATTAAAGATCTATCAATAGGCTTGCATTTGACACTAAAAGAAGTGGGAAAAACAACTTTTAGTGTCAAAGAAGATACTTCTGACATAAAAAAAGAGATAGAAAATTTAGTAAAAACATATAATAGTCTAGTGAACAATCTTGATATAGCAACTGACTACAACAGCGATACAAATAATGCAGGAACTTTTCAGGGTGTCAATGAGATAACAAGCATAAAATCTACTATAAATAGGCTTTTATTCACTACAAAAACGATAGGAGAGCAAGACAATATATCTATGCGTTCTATGCATGATTCAGGATCTTTTTCTGTAGCTATAAAATCAAAAAGCAACAACCTTAATATAACTGATTTTGGCATAACATTAACCAAAGATGGACTGCTGGAACTTAATAGCCTAAAATTAAGCTCAAAGCTATCCGAAAATTTAGACGATGCTAAAAAGCTATTCGCAAAATCTAGTATGTATAGCACTATACAAACAGCGAGCAGTAAAGCCATAAATAGCGGTGCAATAAGTGTATCAAACGATGATTTTATAATTAACGGAAACAAAATAACCTTAACCACTCCTAGTACAAATACATCAAAAGAAAACGCCTTAGCACTTTTGAAAGCTATAAACGAAGCCAGTATTGTAGGTATCCAAGCCACTTTGAATAAAGCTGAAGACAGAATCGTTTTAAAAAGCACAGACGGAACAGCTATAAATATTCAAGGCAAAGCTGATGTGCTTGAGAGCTTTGGTTTAAGCGCTATGAATTTAACGTCAAAAGAGACAAGGACTGATGGGGTATTCTCATCTTTGAATTCAAAACTAGATAATATAGTGGGTAAAAATGGAACATTGACTATATATAATCAAAATTTAATAGAAGAAAAAAAGAAGCTTGAAAAAGATAGACTAAAAGCGACACAAGATCTTGATGCCAAATACGACATGATGGCTCAAAGATTTTTAGCTTATGACAATATGATCAACAAGCTTCAAAATCAGTTTTCTACGTTGCAATCAATGATAGATGCTGAGCTGAAATCTAAAAAATAAGAATGGAAAAATAATGATGAATAGCGCAGCTTACGCAGCATACTCTCAAAACGCAGTCGGAGGCATTGAGTCTCCGCATAAACTAATAGAGATGCTATATGAAGGAATTTTAAGATTTATTTTTAGAGCTAGACAATCTATGCAAAATAAAGATGTCGAGAAAAAAGTATACTTTATAAACAGAGCAAATGCGATTTTTGTCGAGCTTTTAAATTCGCTTGACTACTCTCAAGGAAACGTTGCTCATTATCTTAGCGGAATTTACACTAGACAAATTCAGCTACTTTCACAGGCAAATATAACAAACGATGAAAAAAATCTGGATGAGGTAGTAAGTGTAGTAAAGCAACTTCTTGAGGCTTGGAAAGAAAGCAATGCCTGAGACTATATGGCTAAACGAGTTTAAAATAGCAGTCTTAAACGAAGATGAGGAGTCTATAGAAAGACTTATCCAAAACGCTCCATTGATTTTTGATAGCATAGAAGAGCTAGAAGAAGTTGCGACACTGACCAAAGACGCGGAAGAAATCATACGAAAAAGATTGGAAAAACTGAGTCTGGAACTAAAAAAATTAAAAGACGCTAGAAACTACATATGGCAGTAAATCGATTTCAATCAATTTATGGCTTATTTGCTTTTTGTCTATTTGGTGTCAAGAAATTTTTGAAATTTACTTATCAAAAATAGCGCAAATTTCAAGTTTATAAAAACTATAATAACCCCAATAATAGTAAAAGTAGCAAATTCTATCGGTGTTACCGCAATCTCGTTATAAGATTTAGCAATAATCCAAATGCTGACAGGAAGGGTTATCACACTAGTTGCTATGGCAGGAATATATCTTTTAATAATAACCGCTTGAAATATATGCACGATAAAATGAATAGCGCAGGCACTAAAGCAACCAAGCCATATCAGCCAAACAAATTTATTATCCGCCCATACAGCCAATATGCAAATTATTATGCACAAAACAAACTCTTCAAACACTCCAAAAGCAAAGGCTTCAGAACTAACGCTCCCATATCTTTTTAATACAAAAGGATAATTTTTCTCTAAAAAATTCCTATTTTTATCAAGCCAAAATCTAAGAAAAATAATCTCTTCAAAATCATGAAATACAAAAATGATCGGAAACAGCCAGACATATTCTTGCATAACTTATCCTTTGTATAATCTGCTTTGTAAACACAAGATAGTTAAATTTGTAGGATTAAATGCATAAATAAAGGCACGGCGATAAGCCGAGTTCTGTCGTGAGTGATTATTTATCTAATCCAAATTTCGCAATTTGGCTCTAGCGAAGGGTTTAACATAAGACTAAAACCATCCCTTCTTGCTGCAAGTCGGGTTTATATAGCCGCCATGCTTTCGCGTGGCGCTGGTGGGCTCTTACCCCGCCGTTTCACCATCACCGCCGAAGCGGCAGTCTGCTTTCTGTTACACTATCCCTTAGGTTTCCCTAGCCATCCGTTAGATGGGACTTTGTCTTATAGCAGCTCGGACTTTCCTCTTTTAAACCGAAATTTAAAAGCAATCACTTGCCGTGCCGATGAGATTATAGCGACTTTGCGCTTAAAATAACCGTTTCTTCATCCCGAATTAAAATCGCTTCGGAGTTATTTATCGCTTTTAGATCTATTTTCTCGCCAAAATTTGCAGTTATACTCCTGCACGCATCTTCAAACGGAAATTCGCCCAAATGAGGCAAGGTATAAAAACTCACTAAATTTAAGCCGCTAAGATCCTTTAACTCCACTAAATTTTCATCCATTAGCCCTATATACTCGATATCAGGCGATGTTATCACGGCGCCTGCCGATTCGCCGATATAAATTTTGCCGCTATTTACAAGGCTCTTTAGCTCGCTTATAACTCCTGATTTTTTAAACTCGCTTAAGAGATAAAAGGTGTTTCCGCCACATACGTAGATGAAGTCGTTTTGGCTAAATTTCTTCAAAATTTCCGTCTTGTCGCTTACCGAGATATCAAGCTCATCGACTTTCACGTCCGCATTTTTAAAGCACTCTTTTGCCTCATCTACGTAGAAATTCACCTCTTCAAATTTGCCAGCCGTTGATATGAAGCAAACACTCTTTCCCTCGCAGTCAAATTTATCCGCAAAGAGCTCAAAGACTCCTGCAAAATAAGAGCACAAAAAGATATTTTTCACGATTTTCCTTTTTGGTTGCTTTTTGATTTTTTAAAATTTTCTTGCTCTTCCTTGATCTCGCAAGGATCTTTTATGTATTCGATACTACTCTCAAGCTCGCTTTCCCACTCAAGCTTACCGTCTTTGTTTTTATCAAATTTTTCAAACTCCGCTTCGCTAAAATCTCCAAATTTAACTCTAAAATTCTCCATACTCTTTACATTTTTCCACTCGTTCATATCAAGTACGCCGTCTAAATCCATATCATTTTCATAGACGAAAGCTTCCGCAGCAGGAGGCGACTCGCAAGCCTTTGCAAATCCCAAAAAACAGGCTAGGCACCCTAAAACAATCACAAAATATCGCATATTATCTCCTTATTCGAAAATATCCTTATGCAAAATTTCTTCCAAAACCACAGTCGCATATGAGCCCTTTTGCAAAGTAAAATTTATGCCAAAATGCGCTTTTTCAGGATTGTATTTATATTGAACATTTTCAAGATAGCTCCAAGCAAAACGCCTGCTTCCGCTCATCTTAGCTTCAAATTCACTTGCCTCGCTAAAGATATCATCCTCTATCTTTTTAGCAAGCCCCTCGCTTTTATACGCCCTACTTCCCACGATAAGCCCGCAGCTGGTTCTATCTTTGAGATTAAATTTCTCAACCTCGCTTTGCAAATCCTCACACAAAAAATACTTGCCAAAAGGATAATGACCCAAAACTTCGCCACGAATTAGCTTAAAAAACTGCTTTTGACTCTTTAACTCCCTTATCTCGTCCGTACTCATAAATTTATAAATTTCAGCCAGCTCTTTTGCGCTAAATTCATCTGCAAATCGCGAAATTTCGATACGTTTACTAAGCCAGCGGTTAAAAAGATCGCTTTGATAAGCGGAGATTAAAAACTCGCTCATTTTTGGATTTTTAAGCTTTTTGCCATTTAGAGTTCCGTGCTTTAAAATTTCAAATCCACTAGCTGCATTATCGCCAAATTTGCCAAACCTCTGATAACCAAAATAGTTCGGATATCCGATCTCATCTAGCTTCTTAATAGCCTGCTCAAGCTTAAGAGCATCGGTTGCAAGGACCTTTTTAAGACGGATAAAAAAACTATTGCCCTTTAAATGACCTATTCTTAGCTTATTGTTATGAGCGTTCATGTTTAGAATTTTCATTTTATCGTGGCTAAAATTTGCCAAATTCGCCTCAAATTTACGCGGCATAGAGATAAATTGAGTAGTCATTCCCTGCTTATCCTTAAGCCCCGCATAGCCAAATTCTCTTATCTTAACGCCCGTAAAGTCGCTTAAAGCCTTTAGGGCTTCTTGTGTCGTCATATCTTTTTTGGAAATTTCAACGATAAGATGCTCGCCGTCTCCGCTAAATTCGTAAAGCGGTATTTCACGCACTACAAAATCATCCGAATTCTTGCTAAAGTAAGCATTTATAGGAGTGTGTGCGAGTGCATATAAGGGCTTAAAAGTGGTGTTGTTTTGCATGGTTTTTGTATCTTCCTTTTGTGATTTTTCCAAAAATATTTATTTTTACGCGAGCTTTTTTGGCTTCATTTTCTATCCTGCTCAGGTTTTTTGCGCTAAAGGTAAATAGCATTTCATACTCTTCCCCGCTTTTTAGCTCGTTTTTAGTGGGCTTTTTGCTAAATTTTACCCCTTTTTTGCTGGCTTTTGCGAGCCTTGCAAGATCGGTTTCAAGACCGTCGGAGATATCCATGGCTGAGCTTATAAATTTAGATGCCGAATAGAAAAATTTAGCCCTTAACTTAGGCTTTTTAAAGCGCGAATTTTTACCTATCTGAGCTCCTCTCATCAAGCTTTTTAGCCCCTTTAAACTCTCTCCAAGCTTACCGGTATAAGCTATAAGATCGCCTGTTTTTGCGCTGTTTCGATAAACCGCCTTACCTGATAAATGCGAGATAATCGTAACGCTTATAAAAATTTTATCCGAGCTTATCGTATCGCCGCCTATTATCGTTATGCCAAACTCATCGCAGGCGCGCTTAAAGCCTTTGTGCAAAAGCGAAATTTCAGCCTCGCTCATCTTTTTTGGCAAGCCAAGTCCTAAAAGAGCGTATTTAGGCACGGCATTCATCGCGATAGCATCGGATATATTTACGATCATCGCCTTATAAGCGATCTCATCGAGGCTAAGCCAACCAAGCTTGAAGTGGCTGTCCTGTGCAAACAGATCCTTGCTATAGACCCATTTGCCAACAACCGCGCCGTCATCTCCTATAAAAGAATTGCTAAATTTATCGATTATTCGCTGCTCTTTATCCATGCCACATTTTATAAAATTTGACGTTAAAATCTACTTCAAACGTTAGTTAAGCTAGAATTTTATAAACTACAAAAAAGCATTTTAAGGACTAGCATGCTTGAGGTTAAAATTTTTAGATTTAACGCCAAAAACGATGTTTTAAGATACTATAAGCCATATTTTTTCGATAGCTGCCACTTTATGGGTGTCGCCGAGCTACTTTACGAGATCAAAAAAAATGATCCTTATTTTGACTACGAAGGTTGCGAATTTGTAAAGATAAACGGCGTAGTAACGCCACTTTCCGCAAAGATGGATAGAGTTTTGGCTCGCTTTGGAGCAAATTTGACCATAGAGCCTCTTAGCACGAAAAGAGCGACTAAAGATCTGCTTATAGATGATAGCGATTTTTGGGCGAAATTTGAGCCATTTAGTAAATTTGCCTCAAAAGACGACAAAGCTTACTACGCGAGTTTAAAGCCGTATTTTTATGCGGGGTTTATGAGTGAATTTGAGCCAAATTTCATAGGTTTAAGCGCCATTATCTTTGCTAAATTTTTATGCGAAAAGTATCCTGATAAAAAAGATCAAGTTTTAGCCTTTGTAGATAACTCGAAATTTGGAGTTTGGATAGCTTGCGACTTAGAAAATTTTATCTTTGAAGGAGCAAACGAGCTTGCAAATGCCATTAGCTACGTAAAATCAAATTTAAAAGAGCCATTACGAAAACTGCTGGAGATAAAAGGCGAAAACGCGCTAACTAAATTAAACGCCAAACATGACTTTAAAGAGTTTGTTATCGCTACTTACGGAGAAATTTTGCCTGAAATCAAAACTTTAAAGGCGAAATTTATCACTCTTGAAAGCGCAAATTTACCCTGCGGGTTTGATCTGCTTGGATTAAATGACGAGTTTGCCTTTAAGCTTGCTAGTGAAATTTTATTTGAAGCTTTTGATAGCGGAGCTGATTTTTTACTGGTTAGTCACGAAAAAGCGTTTTATATGCTTGATACGCTTTATAAAAAGCTTGAGAAATTTGCAGGCAGAAAGGTAGAAAATTTCTACGTTTTACGTCAAAACGAGCTCGTGCAGATAGCAAACGGCGAAGTTCCGCAAAGCTTAAAAGATCACAAACTAAAAGTCCATCTGATATAACTTAGCCTCTTTTTTGTAATATTGTTACTGAAAAATCGTAGCGATGATAGTAGCATAAACAGAAAAAAGGATAAGCGATGGATAGACGAAATTTCTTTAAATTTAGCGCTGTTTCTGCGCTTGGAGCAACCGCTGTAGAGGCTAAAGCCTTACCTGATAAACAAATAGCCAGCATAATAGACGTAGATCTTTGCGACGGTTGTGCAAACGAGACTATGCCTCTATGCGTAAAAGCCTGTAAAATCAAAAATGAGCCTATATTTCCGGTTCCAAAAGAGCCAATCATGGACTATTGGCCTCAAACTAAGCACGAGGACTACTCAAAACAAAAGAATAATATCTCAAGGCTTACTCCATATAACTTCACATATATAGAAAAGCTCGAAGTGGACGGCAAAACGCTTCATATCCCTAGACGCTGCATGCACTGCGATCATCCTCCCTGTCAAAAGATCTGCCCATTTGGCGTTATAAGCAAAAGTGAAGAGGGTGCAGTAGATATAAATAAAGATTTTTGCGTGGGCGGCGCGAAATGTAGAGATGCTTGTCCGTGGGGAGTGCCTCAAAGACAAGCGGGAGTGGGAATATATCTAAAGGTAATGCCAAAACTTGCAGGTGGCGGTGTGATGTTTAAATGCGATATGTGCAAGGATCTGCTAGAACAGAACAAAAAACCGGCATGCGAGGTCGCCTGTCCTAAAAACGCTATAAAATTTGGAAAGCGAGATGAAATTTTCGCCATTGCAAATGAGATGAAGAAAACTCGCTTTATATACGGCATGGACGAAAATGGTGGTACATCAACCATCTATGTAAGCTCTATTGATTTTAATAAAATTGATAGGGCAATATCCAAAAAATATGAGAACAAGCCAAAAATGGGAATAATGGATATGAAAAATCATCCAAATCCTATGGAAAAATCCGAATTTTTAGCTACTGCGACTCTAGTAACTCCTCTTGCCGCAATAGGTGCCGCAAGTATAGCTGTCATCAAGAGTATAAAGGATAAAAAATGATATCAAATACCAATGAAACAAAACAAAAAATAAAAAGACAGAGCCTGCAAAACCGTATTATCCACTGGGGCATAGCTATAAGTATATTTGGACTGATAGTGACTGGAATTTTGCAAATGCCGGTTGCAAAAAGATACAATATAACCAAAATTTTTGAGTGGAGTGGGGAGTATTATTTCACACTAAGCCTACACTATGTATTCTCCATGGCGCTTATATTTTTTGCTTTTTATCACGTTATATATCATGCGATGAAGCGCGAATTTGATATATTTCCGAGAAGAGGAGATATTAAAAACAGCTTTCTTGTAATTAAAGCGATGATTACAGGCGCAGAAGAGCCGGCAAGCGATAAATATCTACCTGAACAGCGCATAGCGTATCTTGGCGGAGTGCTTATAATAGCGCTTTTGATAGTTACTGGTATGATAAAATCGTATAAAAATATACTTGGATTTGATATCTCAAACGATCTTTATATGTGGGCCGCCCTGCTTCATAATTTAGGCATGGTTTTAATAATTTTATTTATAATAGCTCATCTAATGGCTTTCGTTCCAAAAGCCAATCGCCCTCTTTTAAGTGGTATGTTTAGCGGTAAAATAGATGCGAAATACGCCAAACACAGACATAGCTTGTGGAAAGATATCAAAGACGAGTCTAATTTTTCTTAGACACTCGACTTTTGTTTTGCCAAATTCGCATACCTAATGCCAAATTTAGCAAATTCCTTTGCAAAAAATTGATTCAAATCCCTTAAGCTGTCATCATTCATCTCGATTAGCTTAAGGCGGTTTTTCTTGTAAATTTTAATCTTCTTTTTCTTGCGCTTAAGATAAGCTGGCGTTTCAAGTCCCCAAAATTCGATATAAACATCATACTTAACCAAATAAAAGTCGCTGATCACCCTTTGTCCGGCATTTGCCTTTTTCTCATAGACAAACTCAAATCCGCGATAAAAGAGCCAGTTTGCGATAACCAGCTCCGCGCGACTCTTTACCATATCGCCGCTATCGCTTTTATAGCGAGTTTGCTTGATCTTGGTTTTCTTTGAAAGCTTTATCAAAAGAGCTATCAGCACCAAAACAAGCAGCGAGATAACCGCTAAATCAAGGTCTATTTGCAAGAAATTTCTTTAAATTTACAGATGTTTTTAAGCGCCAAGATACTTTCGCCTGATCTCGTCGTTGCCTATCATATCTTTTGCAACGCCTTGCATAGCGATCTTTCCGTTTTCTAAAACATAGGCATAATCGCTTATCTTAAGTGCCGCAAAGGCGTTTTGCTCGACTAAAAGTATGGTTATACCCTCCTCTTTTAGCCTAACTATGGTATTAAAAACCTCTCCGACGATCTTAGGTGCAAGACCAAGGCTAGGCTCATCAAGCATCAGCAGTTTTGGCTCGCTCATTAGCGCGCGTGAGATGGCTAGCATCTGAGCCTCTCCACCGCTTAAAGTGCCTGCAAGCTGGCTCTTTTTATCAGCCAAACGAGGAAAGAGTCTATACATCTGAGAGCGTAGGTGTTCGTAGTTTTCGTCGTTATTAAAGGCTCCCATACGCAAATTTTCATCAACCGTTAGATTTATGAACACTCTTCTGCCCTCAGGCACAAGAGATATGCCGTGTCTAACGAGGGTGTGGGTTTTGTGCCTTCTGGTATCATAGCCTAAGAAATTTATCTCGCCTGTTTTTTTAACACTATTTAAAAGAGCGTTTAAGGTCGAGGTTTTACCCGCGCCGTTTGAACCGATAAGAGAGACGATATCGCCTGTTTTAACCTCAAAATCTATCCCTTTAACAGCTTCTATAAGTCCGTAATAAACGTGCAAATCTTTAACGCTAATCATTGAATAAAATCTCCCAAATAAGCAGACACGACCTTTTCGTTACGCACGGCGTCGCTTGGCTTACCCTCAAAAATTACCTTACCGTAATCAAGTACTAAAACGCGCTCGCAAAGGTGGTTTACAAATTTCATATCATGCTCTATAAGCAAAATACTAAGCTTGTATTTTTCCCTAAGCATAAAGATAAGCTCGGCAAGATCTTCGGTCTCTATAGGATTCATACCTGCCGCAGGCTCATCTAGCAGCAAGAGCTTTGGGTTTGTCGCCATAGCTCTTGCTATCTCGACCTTCCTTTGAACCCCGTAACTTAAACTTGTAGCAGGCTCATTCGCATAAACGCTTAAATTTAGCTCGTTAAGTATATCCATAGCTTTTTCGCGTGCGATTCGCTCCTCTTTATGAAAGCGTCCCATGTGCAAAAAGCTCTCGATAAAGCTATATTTTATATGTCCGTCAAGTCCGATTAAGACGTTTTCAAGCACGCTCATAGAGCTAAAAAGGCGGATATTTTGAAATGTCCTTGCTATGCCATGCCTAACGATAATGTTTGGCTTTTTGCCGTTTAGCGTAACGCCGTTAAATTTAACCTCTCCGCCGCTTGGTTCGTAATTGCCCGTGATGATATTAAAGATAGTCGTCTTACCCGCACCGTTTGGACCTATAAGACCAAAAATTTCACTTTCGTTTACATAAAAGCTTGTGTCGTTTATAGCGGTTACTCCGCCAAATTTCTTGCTGATATTTTTTAGCTCTAAAATCATCGCTTAAGCCTTTTGATAGCCGATCTAGCTACATCGGTTAGCTCTCTTTTGCCAAAAATTCCTTCTCTTGCAAAGAGCATGACAAGTATGAGAATAACCGAAAATACTATCATTCTAAGCCCAGGCATCGCGTCAAATGTATGACCAAACAGGCTTAGCGGCTCATCTAAAAATCTAAGCCACTCTCCGCCTCCTATCACCAAGATAGTGCCTAAAATAGCTCCAGTCATAGAGCCAAGCCCGCCAAGAACGATGATAATAAGCAGCTGGAAAGTGAGGTAAAAATCAAACTCATTAGGCACGATAGAGGCAAATGAGCACGCCCAAAGCCCTCCGCCGACACCTTCTAAAAACGCCGACGTGCTAAAAGCGGTAGTCTTAACGGCAAAGGTATTTACACCCATAGCAAGTGCCGCATCCTCGTCATCTCTTACGGCTTTCATCGCGCGACCGAATTTCGAATAAACTATATTTAGCACCATAATAACGCTAATAATAGCAATCCCGCCCGTATAATAAAGCGTAGCATGCTGAGGTATGGAGCTAAGTCCAAGCGAGCCGTTCGTGATGGACGGATAGTTGATGGCTAAAATTTTAATAATAAAACCAAAGCCAAGCGTAACGATAGCTAGATAATCTCCTCTTACGCGAAATACAGGAAAGGAAAGAACCAAAGCAAGTATAGTCGCACAAACTCCTGCAGCAAGTAGAGCTAGCAAGAAATTTGACGAGTGAAGCCAAAGGACAAATGCTGCAGGACTTTCAAGATCAAACTGATAGTTTTTAGCGTCCGCATCAAGAAGTATAAGAGCCGCTACGTAAGCTCCAACCGCCACAAAGCCATTTGGCTCAAGCGAAAACTGCCCCGTAACGCCGTTTATAAGGTTATAGCTAACCGCCAAGATAATAAAAATGGCGATATTGTTTAAAACCCTCAAAGAATAATCATCAAAAATATAATGAGATATAACTAAAAAACCCACAGCCAAAGCAAAAAATATGATATGCGTAATCTTAGGAACTCTCATCTAAAACCTACTCTTTTCAAAGTCATAGCCTAAAATTCCCGTAGGCTTAAATATAAGTATAAGAATCAAAAATATAAAAGCAAAAGCATCTTTAAAACCTGAAAATTCAGGGCTTAAAGATACTACGACAACTTCCGTAAATCCTATGATAAATCCTCCAAGCACGGCTCCGCCAACTGATCCTATGCCTCCAAGAACGGCTGCGGCAAAGGCTTTAAGACCTATCAAAACTCCCATCATAGGCTCGATGGACGGGTAGTTTAGCGACCAAAACACACCGCCGATAGCCGCAAGCATAGAACCAAGCGCAAATACTATAGCAATAATCAAATTTGCGTCTATTCCCATTAAATTTACGGTATGGATATCAAAGGCAAGGGCTCTTATCGCCATGCCGTATTTAGTGCGGTAAAGTATAAAAAGCGTAATAGCCAATAAAACAAGAGTGATGATAGGAACAAAAACCGCACTCATAGCCAAAGTAATATCTCCAAACGTTAATACCTTTTGCAGATATTGCGGTATGACAAAGGCTTTAGCCTCGCTACCAAAAATCACGTTAAATAGGTTTTCAAGTAAAAAACTAATGCCAATCGCAGTAATCAGTAGCGAAATTCTAGGCGCTTTACGAAGCGGCTTATAAGCTATCGTGTCCGTTATGATACCAAGGGCTGCGCATATGGTTACGGCAAAGACAACCGCCGCGATAAATGGCAAATTTAAAGAAACCATACCAAAAAAGCAGACATACGCACCAACCATCATGATATCGCCGTGAGCGAAATTTATAAGCCTCAAAACCCCATAAACCATAGTATAGCCTATGGCAATAAGCGCATACATACTGCCAAGGCTAAAACCGTTCACCATATTTTGTAAAAATAGTGAAAATTCCATCATCACTCCGAGTTTAAAGTATTTAAATTTTAAGGATTAACGTTTGCTTTAAACGTCGGTTTACCGCCAACTATCTCTTTCATTACGACAGAGCGGATGGCATTTCCCTTAGAGTCTATACTGATTACACCCGAAACGCCTGAAAATTCTTTAGTTTGGTGAATTTGATCGTTTACGCAAACCGAATCGCTAGGATCTGCACACTTATCCATAGCCTCAACCATTACAAAATAAGCATCAGCTCCAAGAGCCGTAAAGCCCGCTATATCTCTTGTGCCTTTATCTTTTTCATACTCGTCTAAAAATTTCTTTGAAAGCTCCGTAGGAGGGTTTGAAGCGTCAAACGAATCGCTAAAGATAAATCCGTCTACCGAATCTCCGCCAAGCTCGATAAAGGTCGGATTTGCCACACCGTCTGATCCAAGCATAGGTTTATTTAAATTTATCTGCTTGGCTTGGCGCGCTAAAAGCGACGCTTCAGGATGATACGTAGGCACATAGACGAAGTCTGGATTTTGGCTTTTTATCTGTGAAACTATCGCCTTAAAGTCCTTATCTCCGGAGCTTATTCTAAGCTTTGTTAAAACTTTGCCGCCGTTTTTGGTAAATTCAGCCTCAAACGTCTTAGCAAGCCCAAGAGAATACACCTGCGCTTGATCCACGACGATAACTGCAGTTTTATATCCTAGATCCTTTGCCGCAAATTCAGCCGCAGCCTTGCCTTGAAACGAATCCATAAAGCAAACTCTGCTACCGAATTTCACATTATCAAGAAGCTTATCCGATGTCGCAGCAGGAGCTATTACGGGAATTTTGTTTTTATCCGCTATCGCCATTACCTGCATAGTGTTAGCAGTAATTAGCTCGCCGATGATACCTACGGCTTTATTTTGTGAGATAGCCCTTGTGGTGGCGTTTGAAGTCTCAACCTTCTCGCCTCTTGTATCAAGCAAAACAACCTTGATCGTATCGCCGTTTTTTAGAGTCGGACGCATTTTATTTGCCAAGGTTACTCCCTCGTAAGCCGTCTGTCCATAAGCGGCAACAGCACCGGTTACCGGCATAACCGCAGCTATAGTTATCTCTTTTGCAAAGCCAAACGAACTGATAGCCGCCAAAGATAGCGCTAAAGTAGTTATCTTTTTCATTTTTACTCCTTAATAATTTATGTGTTACATTATATTACAATTTTAAGAGCAAATGAGTGATTTTGATACTATTATGATAATTTTAAATGCGTATTAGTTAAGAATTTACTCAATCTATATAAAAGTTATTGTTAATTAGTAACATTTTAGTAGGATATCTTATAGCAAAAAGAATTGTAAAAAATAAAAATATAAAATTTTACGCCCGAATTTAACAAATTTACTCAATCAAATTCGGGCAAGGGCGTAATCTATCCAAATATCTCAAATTTTTTAAACAGCTTCTCATCGTTTTCAACGATACCTCGCTCAATGAGGCTTCTTACAACTTCAGGAGTGCAATCAGTCTGCTTTGGCCACCCTCTTTCATAGCCGTCCTCAATCCCTTTTTGCGTGGCATCCACAAAAACCACGCTTTGTTTTATGTATATATCGCGCATAGCATCTATGTTATTAGTAACTCGCCAAACGAGCATATATGGATTTTCAAGATAGTTTTCAGCCCCTACGAAAACAACTATTTTAAAGTACTCTTTAAGCTGCATAAATTTATCAAGCGTCTCTTTTAAAGGGCATTTTTTATCATATTTGATGACGCAGATAGGAGATTTGGTGCCAGTTTTAAACTGCCTAATCTCAAGAACATCCCCATCAATCTCTTTAAACTTCTCAAGTAAAGTATCATCGGCTAAAATTTCCACCTCGCCTTCGCTAAAGTCCGCAGTCGCGTCTATGCCAAGCTTGCCTCCATAGCAAGAATTTGGGCTGGCATGGTCAAGCTGATCGCAAACTCCTTCTGTTATCAAAAGCCCTTTTACTCCAAATCTGTTTAAAACATAGTCGGTAAATTTATCATACTCGCTAGGATTTGGTGCGCTCTCATCTACAAACACCGCATGCTTGACAAAGCTCATCTGCCCAACACCCCAAAATGCATGCATAGCCTGCTTGGCATGCCCCGGATATAGCGTCTCAAGCTTTGCTAAGATAAGGTTGTGAAACACTCCATTTTCAGGCATATCATAATCAATCAGCTCAGGCACGGTAGTCTGAAGAAGCGGTAAGAAAATTCGCCCCGTAGCCCAACCCATATATTTATCCTCAAGTGGTGGCTTGCCCACAACGGTCGCATGAAAAATCGGCTCTCGCTTATGCGTAATTGCCGTAACATCCATCACGGGAAAAGGTTCAATTGGTGTATAAAAGCCCGTATGATCGCCAAAAGGACCCTCAAGCTGGGTCTTATCGGTATCAACAAATCCTTCAATAACAAAATCCGCATCATGTGGGATATAAATTTCATTTGTAAGAGATTTTACGAGTTTTGCAGGGCTTTTTCTGATAAAGCCGTAAAGAAGCAGTTCAAAAATGCCTTTTGGAAGAGGAGCCTGACCGCACCAGATATAAAGCGGATCACCGCCGATCGCTACGGATACAGGCATCTTCTTGCCGGCACGCTTATACTCGTTAAAGAAATTTGCGCCGTCTTTATGTATCTGCCAATGCATTCCAAGGCTATTTTTATCGTAAATTTGCAAGCGATACATGCCCAAATTCGCAAGCTCTCCATCAAGGCTTTGAGTATAAACTTGCCCCATCGTGATAAACGCGCCTCCATCAAGCTCCCAAGTCTTAAGCATAGGTAAGCTAAAGAGATCAACCTCATCACCCTTAAACTTAACTTGCTGGCACTCACCCTCACCGCTTAATCTTTTAGTAAAAATTTTTCTCATCCCAAAAAGATAGCTGGCAAAATTTAGCTTTTCTGAGAAATTTTTAGGCTTTTTTGGCTTTAGCAAAGCTGAAATTTCATCCGCCACCGCATCAGGCTCCACGCCAAAAATAAGCTTCGTAGCCTCAAAACTGCCAAATATATTAGTAAGCACGGGAGCAAATTTGCGTCCTGATTTTTTACAAACCGGATTTGTAAAAAGTAGTGCTTTGCTGTCATCTTTTTTCACCTCAATATAACTGGCATGCGCTATCTCAAGGTCGATATCTACTGGCTTATCGATGATTTTTAGGAGATTATGTTGTTTTAACAGATCGATGTATTTTTGCATAAATTTCCTTTTTTGTTTTATGTCGTCTTAAAAAGATACCATTTGGGGGCTATTTTTTCTATCATTATAAAGCGGTTTTTGTTCATCCTCGGCACATCTTCATCTTTTCGCACTCGTAAAAATCCCACCGCATTATCAACCATACCGCCGATTACGAGCATAAAAATACTTTCGTCATTTTCTATATGTGAAAAATGCAAAGTTTTTAAAATCCGCTTAATTTGCTCGTCTTTATCTGCTAAATTTGAGCTGTGAATCTCAAAAATTCGCTCAAATTTATCCAAATTTTGCTTGCCGAATTTTATAAGCTCGCTATCTTGCGCGACAGTAAGCTTTAGATTTTCAAGATCAAGATCTTTTCTAGCCTTATCGCCAATCTTTTCATAGTAATAAATCAGATCTTTCATAATGCCCGTCATCGCTAGCGATCTAACCGCATAAATCGCATCTTCAAGCATATAAACATAAAGATCAAGATGCTCGCCGCCATCATTTGAGCTTAAGCTAACCCTAAAGACATCAAATTCATCAGCCTTTCCAAGAGGGGCGATATCCTTTATATGAAAGCGCGTTAGATAAAAATCGCTATTACGCGCAGCCATTTCGCCTTTAAAGTGCTTAGCTTTATCAAAATTCGGATTTGTAAAAAAGCTCTCTTAAGAGCTCTAAATTTGAACTACCAAAGGCAATGGCAAAGCTTAAACCTAGAGCTGCAAGCGCTCTCATGCTTCGTTAGCCATCTCCTCGGCGCGCTTTAAAAGCTCTTTTGCACCGCGAGCGATAAATTCACGCGCAAGCTCTTTGCCTGCGTTTGCAAATTCGCTCTTTTGAACGCTTAAACTCTTTTGTAAAACTTCGCTTCCATCAGGAAGTCCCACAATCGCATTTATATGAATTTGCTCTTTATCAAGCTTTGCGTTTATACCGATAGGCACTTGACACCCACCCTCAAGCAGCGTCACGAAGTCGCGCTCCACCGTTGTTTCTATAACGGCTCTTTCATCGCGCAAGAACTCTATCGATTTTAAAATTTCCTCATTTTCTACAGCCTCTATCCCAAGCGCACCCTGCCCCATCGCAGGTATCATCTGACTTAATTCAAAAGGATAGACAAATTTAACCTCATCTTTTAAATTTAGGCGGTTTATGCCCGCCATAGCTAGGATTATCGCATCAAATTCGCCCTCTCTTAGCTTTCTTAGTCTGGTTTGGACGTTTCCTCTAAGCGAGATAATTTCTAAATCAGGACGCATTCTTAAAAGCTGCATTTTGCGCCTTAAGCTCGTAGTTCCTACTTTGGCACCCTTAGGCAGATCTTCAAATTTACCAAATTTTTCGCTTATCATAGCGTCGCGCACATCTTCTCTAGAACATATCGCGGCAAGCACAAGCCCATCGGGAAAAGCTACAGGCACGTCTTTTAGACTATGAACCGCGATATGAGTTTCGCCTTTTAGCATGCTATCTTCAAGCTCTTTAGTAAAAAGCCCCTTGCCGCCGATCTTAGCAAGCGGAGTATCAAGTATCACGTCGCCCTTTGTCTTCATACCGACAAGCTCTACCTCTATATCTTTATGAAATTCTAAAATTTTAGCCTTGATATGCTCGCTTTGCCACATTGCAAGGATACTTTTTCTCGTTGCTATTTTTAAATTTTTCATTTTTTACCTTTATTTATATTTGCGCTCTTCTTCGACAACTTCAACATCTATGATTTCGCCATCTTCCTCCTTATGCTCTCGTCTATAGCTATAATATTCGCCTTCACGCTCTTTTTTAAGCGGTTGGTTTTTTAAATTTGAAAAAAGAGCAAAGATGATTACAACCACGCCAAGCAAGTCGGTAGCAACGCCCGGGATAAACAGAAAAAATCCTCCGATAGGCATGCCCAGCACTCCAAATACATCACTTGGCTTAAGAAATACGATCCTTGAAATAAGTTGGAAAAATCCAACCTGAAACATAAAAAACATGCCCAAAACAGCCGTAGCGATAACCTCTAAAACAAGAGGTAAAAATCCATATTCGCTAATGAAAAAATAAGCGCATATCACCTCGATCGCAACATAGGGCATAAAAAGAAGTCTTAGCATAGCGCCTCTTTGATCTTTGCTAAAATTTGATCTTTATGAACCGGAGTTTTTTGCAAATTTGCGCGTTTTACAAACTCAACTTCGCCGTTTTCAAGCCCCTTGCCAACGACCACTCCGAAAGGAATTCCAATAAGTTCAAATTCGCTCATCTTAACTCCAAATCTCTCATTTCTATCATCAAGCAAAGCTGAAATTCCAAAGCTTCTAAGCTCGCTATAAAGCTCATTTGCAAATTTTACCCCAGCCTCATCTTTTAAATTTGAGATGATGATATGTACGTCAAACGGCGCACACTCTTTTTTCCAGATGCAACCCTTATCATCGTGACTAGCTTCGCACATCACGGAAACCAGCCTGCTAACGCCTATGCCGTAGCAACCCATATAAAACGGCTTTGCTTTACCATTTTCATCAAGAAAAGTGGCATTCATCGCGGCTGAATACTTCTGTCCAAGCTGAAAGATGTGCCCAACTTCAATGCCTTTGCTAACGCTGAGTTTCCCGCCACAGTGCGGACATCTATCGCCCTCTTTTACGGCTACAAGGTCTTTGAAGCGGTCACTATTAAAGTTAGTAACGCTAACTCCTACGAAGTGGTAGTCTTTCTCGTTTGCACCGCAGATCATCTGAGTTTCGCCCTCAAGCTCTCTATCGATAAAAAACTCTACGCCATGAAGCCCAACCGGCCCGCAAAATCCAGCCACAAGACCGGCTTTGCTTATCTCTTCTTCACTAGCATCTGCTATCTCAAGCGCACCGCATGCGTTGGTCGCCTTAACCTCTTGAAGCTCGTCATCGCCGCGGATGAAAAAGACCACAACCTTTTCTTCATCTTTATAAATAGCCTTTTTTATAACCGCCTTTATAGTGTAAAACTCGCTAACTCTAAAAAATTCAGCTATATCTTTGATGCTTGTTGCGTTAGGTGTATAAAATTTACTAGCATCAGCCTCAGGTCGCTCAGCATCACAGCTTCGTTTTTGCCTCTTTGCAGCCTCTATGTTTGCCGCATATTTACAGCTATCACAAACCAAGATATCATCTTCGCCGTTGCTTGCAAGTACCATAAATTCCTTACTTCCGCTTCCTCCAATAGCCCCGCTATCGGCCTCAACGGCACGGAAATTTAGCCCCAAACGGGTAAAAATTCTAGAATATGTCTCTTCCATAAGATCGAATTCGCGCTTTAAATCATCCTCATTTGAATGAAAGCTATAAGCATCTTTCATCACAAACTCTCGTCCGCGCAAAAGACCAAATCTAGGCCTTGCCTCATCTCTAAATTTAGTATTAATCTGATACAAATTTAGCGGCAGCTGCTTGTAGCTAGTAATTTTGCCGCGCACAAGAGCTACCACAGCCTCTTCGTTGGTTGGGCTTATCACAAAGTCATTGTCCTTGCGATCCTTAAATCTCAAAAGCTCCTTACCAAAGACATCAAACCGTCCACTCTCTTTCCAAAGCTCACCCGCAGTAACGACACTCATAGTTACCTCTTGAGCTCCGGCGCTATCCATCTCTTCTTTTACTACGTTTCTTATCTTATCAAGCACGATTTTACCAAGTGGCAAGAAGTTATAAAGCCCACTTCCTGTCTGCTCTATAAACCCTGCTCTAAGCAGAAATTTATGGCTTGGCAGACTTGCATCCTTTGGAGCCTCTTTTAAGGTCGGTACATAAAATCTAGAAAATCTCACTACTCACTCTCCCATTCAAATTCGCCATCTTCAATATGCGTGTGGTTCTTTATATCAAAGACATTTTTTGTAAATTTTATTATATTTTCAGAGTTGCTATCATCAGCCAAAGATTTTAATTTCATAGTTGGCGCATGTAAAAATGCCTTAAACACTTGATGAATCAGCTTATACGCCTCATCGTGATCACTATGCTTTAAATACCCTTTTTTGATAGCCTTTTCAAGCTCTTTTTGAGCGCACTCTTTAGCCTGCTCTCTAATACCCTTTATCACAGGGGTTATAGCAAGCTCTCTTAGATGCCTAAAAAAATGAGTCGTATTTCGCCCTACTATAGTATAAGCAATCTGCGCCTGCTCCTCTCTAAGAGCTAAATTTCTACTCACAATCTCTTTTAGATCGTCAACTGCATAAATTTTAATATTTTCGCTTGGCGTTACAGCTATATCTCGAGGTACGGCGATATCAAAAAAATATCTATCAAAATCTCTTTTTTCTATCATCGAATCAAGTATTACAGGATAAGGAGAGGCCGTAGCTGAGAATATCAGCTGATATTTGTTTACATATTCTTTTAAATTTTCAATAGAGTCATATTCGTTATTATCACCTAAAGACATGGCCAAAGCCTTTGCCTTATCGATATTTCTGCCGATTACTATTACTCTGGCACCGCTACTTATGATATGCTTTGCGGCAAGCTCTGCCATCTCTCCTGCGCCTACTATTACGGCAACCATTCCATTAATATTACCGTCAAACATCTCCTTGGCTTTTTGAGCGGCGACACTTGAAACAGATACCGGATTTTTAGAAATTTCAGTCTTATTTCTAACCTCTGCAGCACATTTAAAAGCGGCTTCCATGGCTCTACCAAGCTTCATTCCGCAATTTCCATTTGCGTAAGCAAATTTAAAAGCCTCTTTTAATTGTCCTGCTATTTGGGTCTCACCTATAACCAAGCTATCAAGCGAGCTAGCTACAGCAAACAAATGATGTATCGCTCCATTATCCTCATAGATATCAGCCCTAGTATAAAGCTCTTCATAATCTATTCCGCACAGCAGAGATATACAAGATATTATATGCTTACTAGCTCCCTCTATCTCCTTTACGCTAGCGATAATTTCGACTCTATTGCAGGTATTTAAAACCATACATTCATTAATATTTTGGCTTGAATTTAAGAGCCTTAAAATTTCTGTCTTTCTCTCTATATTAGAAAACGAAAGCCTCTCTCTAACTGAAATATCAGTATTTTTATGTGTAAAACTTACGCTTGTATAATGCATTAAAATTCCCTATCGATCATACTGCTAACCATATGATCAAGTTCACTAATATTATATTGAGCTATGCTTTCTAAAGCCTTTTTACCAAGCTCTTTGGCCTCTTTTATCGAGCGTTCTATAGAGCTGGTTCTAGACATTTTAGATTTCACCCAATCAATTTGAGCACTGTTTAGCTCCGCTTTAAAAAGATTCATAAGCCTTCCTCTATCCTCATCACCTAAATTTTCATAAAGATAGATATATGGAAGAGTTACTTTGCCCTCTTTTAAATCACTTAGATTAGGCTTACCCAAAGTTTGGGCATCTTGAGTAATATCTAAAATATCATCGACTAGCTGAAAAGCTAATCCCAAATTTTTACCATAATTTCTAAATTTTTCCTCATCAAGCCCAGTCAAATTTGCACCT
This sequence comes from Campylobacter sp. RM16190, assembly GCF_012978835.1. Classification (NCBI taxonomy): domain Bacteria; kingdom Pseudomonadati; phylum Campylobacterota; class Epsilonproteobacteria; order Campylobacterales; family Campylobacteraceae; genus Campylobacter; species Campylobacter sp. RM16190. The sequence goes on from NZ_LIWS01000003.1 coordinate 76,688, forward strand.
ACCGCAGCAGTAGCCTCTATAAGCACTGCGGTTTTATAGTAAATCATGGTGCGATAAGCCTCTTTATCGGTATTAAAATCTCTAGATAGCTCTACATCCATCATCTCGCCTATACTTAGTTTGCAGACTGCATCTGAGATATTTTGAGCTATTTTTGGATCAAACTTAGATAGTTCGTAAAAACCTTTAGAATATAGTATATCGCCTAGCATTATGGCTCTTTTTGTACCAAAAGTAGCATTTATACTAGGCTTGCCTCGCCTTGTATCAGAATTGTCTATCACATCATCATGAAGCAAGCTTGCAAGGTGTATAAGCTCTATTATAGCACACAACCTCAGGCTCTCCTCACTCTCTCCGACAATTTTTAAAAGCAACTTTGATCTAAGCTTTTTACCTGAGCTAACATTCCTAAAAATTTCACTAGCTCGGTCATATCCAAGATCATCTATAAATTGATACATTATTTCATCAATTTTATCCATAACAACTACCTCTTTACAGGATCTAAAAATTCTACGTCAAGACGTTTTTGATCATCTTTTATATAAACTTTAAAAAAACCTTTGCCATCTTTAAAATTTTCAAATTCAAGATATAGCCATGCAATATCCATCCGAGGCTGTCTAAAATCTGGTATTAAGCTCTGTTTATAAAGACTCAAACCACGCCTAAGAGACATAACAAGCTGACGAGGATAGTTGCGATATCTGGTGTGAAGAATTATATTTGTGTTATCGAACAAAGTCCATCGAAAATCAAAGCTATCTCGATCATCTGTGCCTTTTTCTGTCACAAAAACTCTCGCCCACTCATCCTTTTTAAGCTCAAACAAATGTTGTTCGCTAAAGCCTAAATCAACGGCATTTGCAAAGGCTAAAAAAAACATAAAAAAAACAGAGAGTATTTTACTCATTTTGACTTAAAATATCCCCACTAAGTCCGATGTAAATATCATTTAAGCCTTCATAAATTTCGGTTTGATTTTGAGATATGAATGCGTTTTGCTGAATTTCATCAAATCCATTACGCTCGCAATATATGCTCATAGCCACAAATCTTTCAAGTAGTTTTTCAGTCTCGTTCTCTACTAAATTTCTGTTTGCGTTAAATAAAATATCAAAAAATTTATCTCTTGGATTTTGAGCAAAGATATCATAATCCATAAATTTCCTTTAAATAAATTTTAAATTTATTATAGCCAAACAAACTTTCATTTTGATTATAAAACAGGCTTTTGATTTATGAGTATATTAAAATAAAATAATATTAAATAATATTAATGTCTAAAAATAAGCTGTAAATTTTAAAACTAAATTTTGATATTTTTTACAAGGTGCCAGAGTAAATTTTGAATCCAGATAAGCATTTTTAAGTACAGTGCCAAAGTAAAATTTGAAATTAAAAAAGGATTTTTAGCCAAGAAATTTAGATTCAAATTTTTTAAATTTTAAAGATATAAATATTTAAATTCAGCTTAATTTTACTATATTTTAAGCTGAATTTATATGTAAAATAATTTATATTTTTATATGTATTATTTTATGTAGTTATTACAAAGATTCGATATATTGCCAAGCTTTTTCTATATCGTATATATTGACTGCGCTCTTACTTTCGCTACCAAATCCCCAGCATACATTTATATACTCTACTTTGGCACCATTGGCTGCAAGCTCATCTTTATGACTATCTCCGACAAACAAAACCTTATCAAATCCAGCCATCTCTTTAACTAAATTTATCATAGTCGGATCAGGCTTTTGCGGTACATCTTTACTGGCTCCAATGATATGATTAAAATATTTATAAATATTATTTTTTACTAAAATATCGTTTAGGGTTTCTTGCGGTGCATTACTGGCAAGTGCTACAAAATAGTTTGCCTCCACGCACTTTTTAAGCAGCTCTTCTACGCCCTCATAAGCCCTTGCGTATCTGTCGTAATTTATCTTAAATTTAGTCTCAAAACCATCTCTTAGCTTTGAATTTATGACGTTTAGTCCGTAAAATTCTTTGCCTAGATCTCGCCCTACCTCATTTATCGCTTTTACTATAAAGTCTTCAGCCAAATCACTATCAAACCCAAGCTCTCTACGAACCTCATTAACCGTCACGCAAATCGCTTTTGAGCTATCTATGAGAGTGCCGTCCATATCAAAAATTATCGTTTTCAATCCTCATCCTTATATCTATTTTTATGCTTATCTTTTTTATATGTTTTAGAATTTTTTAGTTTCTCAAGCGAATTCGCAGCGTCTAAAAGCTCGTTTCTATCATTATTTGCTATGATTAAATTTACAAATTTTTCAAGCGCTTTTGAATATGCCGAGTCAAGATATACAGGCTCGATTTTAGCTAAAATTTCAGCATTCTTAGCAACTCTTACTCTAAACTGCTCCTCGTCATAATCCTCTCTTTTAAGCCCATTTATGGCTGATTTTGCAAATTTTTCAAGTCCGCGCAGATATTTTACGCGCTTAAATTTATCATATCCTACAGTGTTCATCTTACTCTCCAAATCAAAGTGCAATTATACCCTACTTTTGTCTTTCGAATTTCAAGCTAAATTTTAGTGCTTAAAGCCGCTACGTTAATAAAATGTAACCTTTTTATCTGTATAATACCGAAATTTAAATTTATCATAAAGGCAAACAATGAAACAAGAAACCATTGCCACGCACTTTGGCTACGACACCAAAATCGGCACAGGCTCGATGGCGGTACCTCTTTACCAAACTACGGCTTATGATTTTGGCACTGCCGAGACTGCGGCAAATCGTTTTGCGCTAGCCGAACTTGGACCAATTTACACAAGACTAAACAACCCTACGACAGATATTTTTGAAGCTAGACTTGCAGCTCTTGAAAACGGCGCGGCTGCTATAGCTACGGCAAGCGGACAGGCTGCTATATTTTACGCGGTTGCAAACATCGCAGCAGCAGGCGAAAACATCATCGTAGCCAAGAAAATTTACGGCGGCTCAAACACTTTGTTTCACCACACGCTAAAAAGATTTGGCATAGAAGCAAGAGCCTTTGATAGCGACAGCGCGGACGATCTTGAAAATTTGATAGACGGCAAGACTCGAGCGATATTTTTTGAAACGCTCTCAAATCCGCAAATCGCCATCCCAAATATCGAAAAAATAGTCGCTATCACAAATAAACACGGCATCATAACCATAGCCGATAACACCGTGCCTACACCGATCCTACTTCGCCCTATAGAACACGGCGTGGATGTCGTAGTGCATAGCGCAAGCAAATACATGAGCGGTCAAGGGCTAAGCATTGCAGGTGCCGTGATAGCCAGCAAAGAGCTAAACTCAAAGATAGTTTCAAGCGCCAGATACGCGCACTTTAACGGACCTGACGAGAGCTATCACGGACTCATATATGCAGAACTTGCCGAGAGTTTTGACATCTATACGCTTAGGATGAGGCTTTCGCTTATACGCGATATAGGCGCTACGATTTCACCATTTAACTCTTGGCAGCTGATACAAGGGCTTGAGACGCTTGCTCTTCGTATGAAAAAACACTCTGATAATACATTAAAAATCGCTGAGTTTTTAAATTCTCACGAAGCGGTTAAGAGTGTCACATATCCAGGGCTCAAAAACGACGTAGGATATGAAAGAGCTCAAAAATATTTTGACGGCGGCATGGCAAGCGGACTACTTTGCTTTGAGGTTGATAGCTTTGAGCGAGCTAAAACAGTGCTTGATAGGGTTAAAATTTTTAGCATTGTTGTTAATATCGGTGATTCTAAATCTATCATCACTCACCCTGCATCAACCACACACCAGCAAATTCCGCCTAGCGAACTAGCTAAGATCGGAGTGCCTGCAGGACTTATCCGCCTAAGCATAGGCATAGAAGACGCTGATGATCTAATCGAAGATCTAAAACAAGCTTTAGAAGCTTAATCTTAAAAATTTACGAGAGAGTTTATGCTCTCTCACTTTTAGCTAATCTTTCATTTTAATCTTAAAAACAAGCTATAATTACAGTGTAAGATAAAAATATACATGTGTACAACAACTTAATATTTATTTAAATTTATTAAAAATTAAAATGTTAAAAAATTGAGTATACTAGAAAGCATATTTATATGATTTTAGATGAAAAATATAAATTTCATAGAAAAATTAGATACGTATTAGCTCTGCCTATGGTTTTTCTATTTAGTTGGTGGATATATGGCATGTCTTGGGCTATACTTTTATCTATTAAAATAAATTCATATTTACAAACAATAATCTCTTGTTTTATAACCGTAGCTTTTATGTTTTTCGCACTAAAATATTTATACAATAGATATAAAGTTTATTTATATAGTAGATTATTTATTAAAAATCCTAGTCTAAGTATCTTTATATTTACTATAGAAAATTTGTCTCTCTGTATATTATATTTTAGCTTTTTATTTTCATATTTCATAGGTGGCTTAACCGGCAATAGTGGCATTAGCGTAGTATTTGCATTTTTCATTGCGCCAATATGCATAAGCGTATTTATAATTTCTTATATGTTTAACGAAAGAAAAATAAACTAGCTATATATTTAATAGTCTATTGGGAAATTTAGCAAACTATCAGTGTATAAAAGCTTGCTACCAAATTCAGCAAATAGCATTTATAGTAAATTATTATGTTAATTCGAACGTGAATTTACTAATTCTGCGGAACAAAATAAGTTTTTAAAATTTCGTTGTATTTGTTTTCATCTTCGCATTGAATAAGCAGCAAATCTCCCTCTTCAAATACCGATGAGCCCGTAGGCTTGATGTATTCGCCCTTGCGTTTGATAAGCAGGATAAGAAAATCGCTCGGCAACTCAAGTTCCGCTAGGTTTTTCTCGATGATTTCCGAGCCAAAATGTATTGTATATTGCCTTAAGGTATGATAGAAGATTGGCAAGTTTGACGCCTCAGCCTCCTCGACCTTGTCGTCATCTTTTACTCCACATTTTACTGCCGAAAACTCAAGGGTGGCACCTTGAACAGCCAAAGATATTAAGACTACAAAAAAGATAGTATTAAATATCAAATTTGAATTTGGCAGATTACTTCCATAAGGATATGTCGCAAGCACGATAGGCACGACACCTCTAAGACCTACCCATGAGATGAAAATTTTCTCTTTGATATTATATTTTGAAAACAGAAGGGATATAAATACGCCCACAGGTCTAGCAACAAACATCAACCATAAAGCTATTATAAAACCCATAAATGCTACAGATGGAAGCTCTGATGGGAACACAAGCAGTCCAAGTGTCAAAAATACAACTATCTGCATAGTCCAAGCAATACCATCGTGAAATCCTACGAGACTCTTTTTATGAGCGAATTCTTTTTTATTTATAAAAATTCCAGCTATATATACAGCCAAAAATCCGTTTCCGCCAATCTTTGTAACAATAGTATATATAAGCAGTGCCCAAGCTATTGAAAATACCGAATAAAGTCCAGAATACTCAAGTCTTAATCTATTAAATATAGATGGCAACAAGAATCCAAATATGTAGCCTAATATGCCACCTATTAAAAACTGCTCCGCAAGTATAAGTGCTATATTTGCAGGTGTCGGAGTGGTTGATAAAGATATCATTTGAATCATAGTCATAGTAAGAAAGATCGCCATAGGATCGTTTGAGCCAGATTCTAGCTCAAGAAGGGGTCCTAGATTGTTTTTAAGCGAAATTCCTTTGGCTCTTAAGATGGCAAATACCGCCGCTGCATCAGTAGATGAGATAATAGAACCTAATAAAAATGCTTCCATCCAGCTAAAATTTAAAAGATATCTTGCCAAAACGGCAACAGTGCCTGCAGTTAGTATGACTCCGATAGTCGCTAAAACTATACCACTTACCATTATAGGTCTAACTGATTTAAAATTTGTATCAAGACCACCGGCATACAATATGAATATAAGAGCTATGGTGCCAATCTCTTGAGCCACTCTATGATTTGTGAAGTCAATTCCTAAAAGCCCGTCAGATCCGGCCAGCATGCCGACAGCTAAAAAGACAATAAGAGATGGAATACCAAATTTATCAGAAACCTTACTAAAAACAATGCTTGCTATCAATAAAATAGCAAAAAATAGTAAAAAATTTTCCAAACTCCACCTCATACATAAGCCGATAATTAAAGCTAAATTTTAATTATCTGTATTTGAAATTATATCAAAAGCAACCTTATTTTAATAAACATTAGCCCTTGTCTTTATGTTCATAAAAAATAAGATCAAAACTATTCTTGCGTTTAACAAGGGCTTTTTTAGATGGAATAGTGCCTGTATTGTTAAGCCTATCCACTTCACTTCTTAACTCATCTATAGTTTGCTCAAACTGATCAAGCTGCTCTTTTAGCTGCAATATCACATCAACTCCAGCCAAATTTACACCTAAATCACGAGTCAGACGAAGTATCATCTTGATACGGTCCAGATCTTTTTCAGAATATAGCCTCATACGACCATCGGTTCTAGAAGGCTCTACCAGTCCCTCGCGCTCGTATTGACGCAAGGTCTGAGGATGTATGCTAAGCACTTTGGCAACGACACTTATTAAATAAACCGGTTCATCATATCCACGCATCTTATCTCTCCGGAAGTTTTTCTTTCATAATCTCAATCAAATTACTATCAAGCGAATTAGTATCTGGCAACGCAACCTTAGTCTTTAGGTATAAATCGCCATATAGCCCGCTCTTTCTATTTTTTACACCATAGCCCTTTATTCTTATCTTTTGTCCTGACTTTGAATTCTCGGCAATCTTTATAGTAACATCTTTTTGCAAGGTAGATATTGTGACCTTGCCACCAAAAAGCATTGTTTTAAGTGGAATTTCAGCCTCTTTATAAAGATCATCTCCATCTCTTTCATACTCACTGCTTGATTCAATATTTACAGTTAGTATTAGATCGCCCATCTCTCCACTTCTAGCACTCTTGCCCTTGCCTTTTATTCGAAGTTTTTCTCCATCATTTATACCATTTGGAATTTTTATCTTTAGACTATCCCCGTTAAGATTTATTCTATGCTCACCACCTAAAATAGCAACCTCAAATGGTATATTTACTCTGGCTCTTATGTCTAAATCTTGAGCAAAGCCACTAAAGCCATCATCAAATCCTGAGCTTGAAAATCCACTAAAGCCGCTTCTAGAAAATCCTCCAAAGCCTCCGCCGAAAATATTTTTTAATATCTCGTCAAGATCGCCCATATTGGCTGAACTGCTTGCAAAGTCATGGAAATTTTGTCCTCCAAACATAGTATCGCCGTATTGATCATATTGAGCCTTTTTCTTCTCATCGCTTAAAATTTCATAAGCTGCATTTATCTCTTTAAATTTATCTTCTGCACCAGGCTCTTTATTTATATCCGGATGATATTTTCTTGCCAATCTGCGGTATGCTTTTTTTATCTCGTCGCTAGTTGCGCCTTTTGAAATGCCCAAAGTATCATAAAGACTATTACTCATTTCATATCCTTAAAGCAATTTTTTTTATAATTATTGTAGCATAAAACTTTAGTCTATGTCAATCAAGTATACTAATTTTATATATTTACAATAGGCTAAAAAACATTAACTTTGCGTTAAGTGGGATACTTTATAATCCTTTTTTAAAATACTAATTATAAAAGGATTAATAATAATGAAAAAAATAGTTGTGATATCGCTTGTTGCAGCTTGTTCTATATTTGCAGCAACAATAAATTTTAATGAAGCCAAAGATGAATTTACAAGATTAAATCCGGAGAACTCTGATGGAGTTATACTCTCTTATAATAGCTCTATTTCTGAAGCTAAAAAATCAGTAGTAAATATATCCACTACAAAAACTACTACTGCAGGCAGTGGATTCGACCAGATGTTTAACGATCCTTTTTTTAGAGACTTTTTTGGATTTAACTTTAAAATCCCCCAAGATAAGCAAAAGAGTGCATCTTTAGGCTCGGGAGTAATAATATCAAGCGATGGATATATAGTAACAAATAACCACGTAATAGAAGATAGCGATGAAATTTTAGTAACCTTGCTAGAAAGCGAAAAAGAGTATAAAGCAAAGATTATAGGCACAGATCCAAAGACAGATCTTGCGATAATAAAAATAGAAGCAACCAATTTAAAAGCTATCAAGATTGCAGACTCATCTAAGATAATGGAGGGTGATATTGTATTTGCCATAGGAAACCCTTTTGGAGTTGGAGGAAGCATAACTCAAGGTATAATCTCCGGACTAAACAAGGATAATATCGGATTAAATCAATATGAAAATTTCATTCAAACCGACGCATCTATAAATCCTGGAAACTCAGGTGGCGCGCTTGTAGATAGCAGAGGTGCTCTTGTAGGTATAAATTCAGCTATTCTATCAAGAAGCGGTGGTAATAACGGAATAGGCTTTGCGATCCCTTCAAATATGACTAAAGAGATAGCCAAAAAGCTTATCGAGGATGGTAAGATCGAACGTGGATATATAGGCGTTATGATATCAAATTTAACAACCGAGCAAAAAGAAATTTATAAAAACAAAGAAGGAGCGCTAATAAGCAGTGTAGAAAAGGGGCTTCCTGCCGATACAGCAGGACTTAAAAGAGGGGACCTTATAATACAAATAGACGATAAGCAGATAAAAAACGCAAACGATCTTAAAAATACGATAGGCTCTCTTACTCCTAATAAAGAGATCACTCTAGTATATGAGCGTTCAGGTAAAATAGAAACGACAAAAATAAAACTAGCCAATATGCAACAACCCAATACAGGAATGAGAGATAACTCCTCTATAAGCGGACTGAGCGTAGCTCCCATAAACGATGAAATAAGATATAGATATAAAATTCCTCAAGATATAGTAGGCGTACTAGTAACAGATGTCAAGACAAACTCAAACGCCGATAAATTTGGCTTCCAAAAAGGCGATATCATAATACAAATCGGTGAAGAAAATATAATAAATCTCAATGATTTTAACAAGGCTCTTTTAAATTCTAAGAACAAAAAAACTCTTGTATGGGTAAATAGAGGCGGAGTTATTCAAGGACTTGTTATTAAATAAATTTAAGGGCGTAAGATTACGCCCAACTTTTTTCTTTATATAGTTTTATAAATTTTCTGTTATAATCGATATCAACTTAAAATAAATTTTGGAAATATGGCATGATAAACATTTTGATGATAGAAGATGATTTTGAACTAGCTGAAATTTTAAGTGAGTACCTTGAAAACTATGATTTTAGGGTTACCATCGCGGAAGAACCTTATATAGGTCTTTCTACTTTAAATACTAGCAAATTTGATCTTGTAATACTTGATCTCACTCTGCCTGGTATTGATGGGCTTGAAGTATGCAAAGAGATAAGAAAAAGACATAACATTCCTATCATAATCTCAAGCGCAAGACATGATATTACCGATAAAGTTAATGCTCTTGACAATGGAGCGGACGATTATCTACCCAAACCTTACGATCCTCAAGAGCTACTAGCGCGTATTAAAAGTCATTTAAGACGCCAAAATGTAACTATAGCGGAAGAAAAAAAGCAGAAAAACAAGGATCTGGTTTTAAATGAATTTGAGCATATTATCACCCTCAAAAACGAGCCTTTAAACTTAACCGCTGCAGAATTTGATATCTTAAAATACTTGATCAAAAAAGAAGGTGGGGCTATCACGAGAGAAGAGCTTATATATAATTGCAAAAGTATTAATGAAGACTCATCAAATAAAAGCATAGATGTAATAATAGGCAGAATCAGAGCCAAACTTGGTGAAAATCCAAAAGAGCCTACATATATACATGCGATTAGAGGTATAGGCTATAAGCTTATTCAATAAATTTAGCCTAAAATGAAACGTTCATCAGTTTTTTATACTATTACTTTTATATTTATACTTGCGTCTACAAGCATATTTCTGGCCTTTTTATGGCTAATGGAGTATGATAAGCAAAACTACACAAGAGAGTTGAATGCAAAATACTCTACAATAGCCAGAAATACGCTATTTTATATGAGTGGAATTATAAACGACAAAGAGTATGAACGCCAAATCGAAGGCATCAGAATGCCTGAGATTATAGATCAGAAAGAAAAAGAAAAAATTTTAAAAGATGCTACGATTTTAGAGGAAATTTCAGCAGATATTGGTTCAAGCGCTATTATGCTATATGAAAAACATCACTATTTAAAAATTAAACATATAGATAGAACCCTACTTTTAAAAGACAACGAATACCAACCCTATAGATATGATATTATCAAAATTATTTTTTCCATAGTTGCACTTATCTTACTTGCAGCTTACATCTTTGTTATTAGAAAGTTAAAGCCACTAAGAAAACTAAAAAGACAGATAGATATATTTGCCAGAGGAGATATTGACAAGATTAAAGATGTAAGTAGCGGTAATGATGAAATTTCGGAAGTTTCAGAGGCTTTTTATAATGCGGTTTGTCAAATTAGGCACCTCAATAACTCAAGAAAATTATTTTTAAGAAATATTATGCACGAGCTTAAAACTCCTATCACAAAAGGAAGAATAACCGCTGAAATGATACAAAAAGATAAAAATCAAGAAAGACTCGTGTCGGTATTTGTAAAGCTTGAAAGTCTTATAAACGAATTTGCCGCTGTCGAACAAGTAACATCAAGCACCGCTCTAAGCAACACCAAAATTTGCCTGATAGACGATGTGATAGATGAAGCTCTTGATATAGCGATGGTGGAAAAAGATAGTGTAGTCATAGAGAAAATAGAAAATATTAGCATAAATATTGATTTTAAACTCTTTGCGATAGCTATTAAAAACATGATAGATAATGGACTAAAATACTCCAGCGATAAACATGTAAAAATAGCCATAGGCGATAAAGATATCAAGTTCATAAGCAGAGGCGAAAAACTATCAAAAGATCTAAAGCACTATATAGAGCCGTTTACTAAAGGTGAAGATGCCAAAAAAAGCTTTGGCTTGGGGCTTTATATAGTAGATAATATACTTGAGGCACATAAGCTAAATTTGACATATAGGCATGAAAATGGATTTAATATATTTAGCTTTGAAAATTTAGAGAGTGTAGTAGTTAAAAAATAAAAAACTATTTTATTCGTTTCTTAATGTTTCAAGCACATTTATCTGGGCTGCTTTTTTAGCAGGATAGTATGACGAAAACGCCACTATCACAATGGCTCCAACAAGTATAAGCGACAAGTCAATTAAAGATAGCTCCATTGGTAGTTTAGCACTTCCATACACATCCGCAGGCAAATTTATAATATCAAAACTTCCCAGTAGCCAAACCCCAAATAGTCCTAGCATAAGTCCAAACACTATCCCGCTTCCTCCTATAGTAGCACCTAATGCAAAAAAGCTTTTTTTAATATCTCCTTTGCTTGCGCCAAGAGAGAGCAAAAGTGCTATTTCGTGACGACGGTTCATGACAGTCATCAGAAGTGAGCTAACTATATTTAAAGAGGCAACCAAAATAATCAGCATTAAAACTATAAAAAGGGCACGCTTTTCTAATGCAAGAGCCGAAAAGAAATTTCCGTTTTGTTGCCACCATCCAATCGCTCTTAAAGAGAGCGGAAGTTGAGCTGAAATCTTACTTATATCATCAAACGGTTTATCAGAATAGACATGAATTCCGTCATATCTGCCCTCTTCGTAGTCTAAAATTCTACGCAAAGCTTCTACAGAAGTGTATAGATAGCTCTTATCATACGCCACAAGTCCGGAGTCAAAGCTAGATATGACATCAAAACGCTTCATTTTTGGTATCAGAGCAAATCCTCCTGGATCGCCTTTTGTAAATATCAATGTTAGCTTCTCTTCTCCGCTAAGCACAAAATCATTTTTAATAGCACTTCCTACAAGCAACTCATATCCACTTATTTCCTTATCTTTAAGCCCTTCTTTGACAACGGAATTTATACTCTTTTCATCGGTAGAATTTACACCAAAAAGCATTCCACCCTCTAAGCCGCTACTACCCTTTATTATAACCTGAGTCATAATATAAGGACTAAATTTAAGATTTGGAAATTTGGCTTTTAACTTGTTTACATCGGCATCTTCTATACTTGCACGTATGTTTGAAAGGATGGTTATAGGATAGTTCATCGTAAATAGCTTACGCTCAAATTCCTTATCAAATCCATTCATTATGGCCATTGCCACTATAAGCACCATAAGCCCTATGCTAACTCCCAAAAAAGCCAAAATAGCAGAGAGAGTGATAAAGGGCTGGCTTTTATCAAAGCGTAAATATTTAAAAAGAAGATACTTAACTAAACTCATCTAAGCAAAAATTCCCTTTTTAGGACCGCTTTTACCACAACACTCTTTATATTTTTTGCCACTTCCGCAAGGGCATGGCTCATTGCGAGGTATTTTTTTTGCTCTTACTTCATTTGTTGCAGTATCTTTGTTTTCTTCGTTTGAGTATTTAAGCCCTCTATTTTGCTCTTCTTGCATCTTTTGCATAAGCCTTTGCTCAGCATCAACCTCTTCTTGGCTCTTAAATCTAACAGCCTGAAGCATCTTGATACCCTCAAATTTAATGCGTGATACAAGCTCCATAAATAGATTAAAGCTCTCTTTTTTGTATTCTGTTAGCGGATCTTTTTGATTATATCCTCTAAGTCCAATTCCGGTTTTTAGTATATCCATCTGATAGAGATGCTCTCTCCACGCATTATCCACCACTTGAAGGCAAAGCACTTTCTCTAAATATCTTCTTTGGTCATCAGCTATAACACTCATCTTTTCTTCATATTCAGACTCTAAAATTCCCTCTATCTTTTGAGCTAAATCGTTAAAATCAAGCTCTTTTAGTTCGTCTGCATTTATTGCCAATCCGTTTTCGGAAAGTATTGAGACAAGTTTATCTATGTCAAATTCACTTCTAACACCGCCTACAAAAATTTCAGCCTGCTCAAGCAAATTTATTACATATTCGCCTCTATTTTGTTTGATTTTTTCACCAATATCAAATTCAGGATCAAGTAGCTCGTTTCTAAATTTATATACGGTCTTTCTCTGTTCATTTGCGACATCATCATACTCTAGGATATGTTTTCTGGCCTCAAAGTGCAGACTCTCAACCTTCTTTTGAGCATTCTCTACTGCTCTTGTAACCATTTTAGAATCGATACTCTCGCCCTCATCTATTCCAAGCCTATCCATTATACTTTTTATGCGGTCGCTTCCAAAAATTCTTAAAAGATTATCCTCTAAGCTTAAGTAAAATCTACTCATCCCAGGATCTCCCTGACGACCAGAACGCCCTCTTAGCTGATTATCGATTCTTCTGCTCTCGTGTCTTTCCGTGCCTATTATATATAATCCGCCAAGATCTCTTACTTCGTCGTTTATCTTGATATCTACACCGCGTCCGGCCATATTAGTAGCTATGGTAACAGCTCCTTTGACACCTGCTTCGGCTATGATTTGGGCCTCTTTTTCGTGATTTTTGGCGTTTAACACCGAGTGAGGGATCTTTTCTTTTACAAGCAATTCATGCAAAAGCTCGCTTCTTTCAATGGAAGCCGTACCTACAAGCACAGGCTGGCCTTTATCGTGAGCTCTTTTTATCTCGTCTATTACGGCCTTAAATTTCTCTTTTTGAGTCTTATAGATAAGGTCGTTGTGATCAATCCTTATTGTAGGCACGTTTGTAGGTATCGAAATAACATCTAATTTATAAATTTGAGAAAACTCTGTCGCTTCCGTCTGTGCAGTTCCCGTCATACCGGAAAGCTTATTATATAGCCTAAAGTAATTTTGGAATGTAATATCTGCAAGCGTTTGGCTCTCTTCTTTTATCTGCACACCCTCTTTGGCCTCAAGCGCTTGATGAAGCCCTTCGCTAAAACGTCTTCCCTCACTCAATCTACCGGTAAATTCATCAACTATTACCACTTCATTATCTCTTACGACATAGTGTACATCTCTTTCAAATAAATTTCTAGCCTTTAGGGCCTGATCTAAATGGTGGCTTAAGATCGCATTTTCAAGGTTATATAAATTTTCCACACCAAATAGTCTTTCAGCCTTACTTATACCCTCTTCGGTTATGGCTATTGTTCTATTTTTCTCATCTACCACAAAATCGCCAGTAGCCTTATCCTGAGGAGTTGCAGGCGCTTCTCCTTTTATCATCTGTCCAGCTACCTCGTTTGCCTTGATATAGCCATCAAGAGTGCGGTTAGTAGGACCTGAGATAATAAGCGGGGTTCTAGCCTCATCTATAAGGATACTATCTACCTCATCCACTATTACGAAGTTATGCTCTCTTTGAACCTTGTCTTTAAACTCCATCTTCATATTGTCACGCAGATAATCAAACCCAAATTCGTTATTTGTGCCATAAGTTATATCGCTGGCATAGGCAGCCTTTCTAACCTCATCATCATACTCGCCGCCCAAAACTACTCCTACGCTAAGTCCAAGAAAGTTATAAATTTCACCCATTTGGGTTGCGTCACGCTTGGCTAAGTAGTCGTTTACCGTAACTACATGCACACCCTTACCGGTCATTGCGTTTAATACGACAGGAAGGCTTGCTACAAGAGTCTTTCCCTCGCCCGTCTTCATCTCGGCTATTCTTCCGTCATTTAGCACCATGCCACCTATTAACTGAACATCAAAATGACGCATATTTAAAGTTCTCTTGCTCGTCTCTCTAACAATGGCAAAGACATCGTTTAATACTTCATCAAGAGTTTTTGCTCCGTCTTGAATAGCTGATTTAAGCTCATTAAAGCTAGCCTTTAGCTCCTCATCGCTCATAGCTTGATATTTTGGCTCAAGCGCATTGATATCTTTGACTCGTTTTGCGTATCTTTTTACCTCTCGATCATTTTTCGTCCCGAAAATTTTCTGCATAATGCCAACTATCATCTATCCGCCTTATTTTAGTTATTTTATAAAGCTTAGATTTTACCATTTATTTAATTAAACTTAGCTACAATTCGCACCTAAAAGGAAAGTAATGAAAAAATTTATACTGTTTTTATCCCTTTATATAGCCTCGTTTTCATCCCCTCTCGACTTTAACACAATCCAAGGCGATTTTACACAAACAGTTACAAGCAACAAAACTTCAATCGATTATAGCGGCAAATTTTATCTTAGAAACGACAATAACGCACTTTGGATATATACTAGACCGACAGCAAAAAAAATATATTTTGATAATAAAAAAGTAGTAGTTTTGGAAGAGGCATTAGAGCAAGCCATAATCTCAAGAGTAAAAAATATGCCAAATTTGGGAGATATTTTAAAAGAGGCCAAAAAGATCAAAGAGGGTCTATATAAAGCTGATTTTGATGATACTGAGTATTTTTTGACTATGAAAGGTAGCCATCCATCAAGAATCGACTATGAAGATAGGCTTGGAAACAAGATAAAAATAATCTTTCAAAACGTAGTCAAAAACTACCAGATAAGAGATGAGCTTTTGACTCCGGTTATCCCGTCACACTACGATGTGATAAACCACTAAATTTATTCGCCAAAGTCTTTGCCGAAATTTTTAATGGAATTTAGATCAAGAGGCTTTAGTTCTATCTTGCCGTCTTTTCGTATTATGAGATCATCCTCGTCATTTTTGCTTTTATCTTTGTTTTTTGTAAGATAGTTTCCCTGCTCTCTTATAATCTGTAAAATTTCTTCCAATTTTGGCTCGCGTACTATCTTAAGCGAGATTATAAGCACCTCATCAATATCCACGGAGTGTTTTTTGGCGGTATATTTAGCAAATGTCTCCTTAAATTTCTCCTTGCCCATAGAGGTAAGCAGATCCTCTACATAAAAGCTTCCTATAACTACATTAAGCCCATCAAAGATATAAGCTTCATTATCGCTCACATCTCTGCCTGAAACTCTAAGGCTAATTGTTACTTTTTTTATCGAATTTTGACTATCTTTTGAGTATAAATCGGCTTCAAAATTTTCTATATTAAGTAGATCTGCAAATCCAAAAACCACCAAAAAAAGTGGCAAAAAGAGCTTTTTCATATCTCCTCCCTAATATTTTCAAAGACATTTTCTCTATAAAATTTATCAACTTCTTCATCAATTTTAACAACACTTCTTAAATAATCCCTAAAATTTTGTCCTCTTTGATATATCAGCCTTAGCTTTTTAGGATCTGTAGCCCTAGATAGTGCGACATAAAGCTGTCCGTTTGCAAAGATATGATTTAGATCGCAAACCAAGCCATCTATGCTCATCCCTTGCGACTTATGGATTGTTAAAGCGTAAGCCAGCTTAAACGGAAACTGCAAAAAAGAAGCCCTGACCCTTTGCTCTATGTTATCATCAATAAGCTCAAATTCTGTAAGCTCAAATCTGCTTGGCATCACCTCTATTATCTCGCCGTTTGTCTTTTGCACTATGACGCTTTCTATACTGTTGCCATCTTTTAAAATTTGCATTATTACTCCGCGCTCACCATTATAGTACTCACCCCATTTGTTAGTGACAAAAATTACTCTGGCACCCACCTTAATATGCAAAATTTCAGGCACGCTAAGGCTATTTATCCAGTTTTCAAGGCTCTTTTCGTGTAGTTTTTCATCGTGAATTTCAACCAAAGCATTTGATATCTCAAGCTTGCTATCAAGCTTTTCAAGCATTGCCGCATTTAGTCTATCAGCCTCATAGTTTCTACCAAAAAGCACACTAGTGTTATCATCTATATCAAATTTATCTACGCATAAATTTTCAATATATTTTATAACTTTCTCATCTAATCTACCCACTCTTAAATTAGATAAAATTTCATAAAACTCTAGATCTTTTGTCCGTTTTGATTTTACTAACTCTATGTTTTTAAGACCGAATTCACTCCACGCATAGGAGCTAAATGCGTATACGAATTTAAATAAGGAATTTGGGTTAGACTCTTTTTTCTGCACTGGAGGAAGCTGGTAAAAATCGCCCACGAGCATTATTCTACCTACAAATTTAGAGTTTATAAGCCTATAGTAAATCATCTCCATAAGCCCTGCGCTAACCATAGATATCTCATCTATCACGAGTAAATCACAGTTATCAAGCACAGCTTTTACCTTGCTTAATTGTGATTTTTGCTTTCTATCAAGCCCTCTTAGCTCCTCTAAATTTGAGCAAATCCCGAATTTAAAAAAACTATGCACACTAACTCCACCGACACTAACGGCGCTTATGCCCGTGCTTCCTAGCACCACTACGTTTTTAAGCTCATTTTTGTAGTGTTTTATAACAGAAGTTGTTATATAGCTTTTGCCTACTCCACCTCTACCGGTTAGAAATAGATTTGACCTCTGCAAGATCTTTAAAATCTGATTTAACAATGATTTTCCTAATTTTTTGTAAAATTATAGCCTAAAACAAAGGAGATAAATTTGAAACGGATAGTTTTTCTAATTTTTATAGCAATATTTTTTACCTCATGCTCAAAGAGTTCTTTGGTACCTAAAAACGATGCTGAAAAATCACTTAATAAAGAGAGTATGGGTAGAATCTCCTATCTAAATTTAGATATAGAACAAAACGAACTATCACTTCCTACAAACCAAAAAAACATTAAATTTGACGCAGAAGCTCTACTGAAAAAACGCTTCGGAGTGCTTTATCTAAAAAAGCCACCTGTTAGTAAAAAAGAGGCTTTTTGGGCTATAAATTTATACAAAAACTCTAAAAACAGACAGTATTACGGATTAAATTTCAAGCCTACCAAGGATGAGTGGTTTAATGAGCTTCAAACTAACGCAAACACTTCAGCCTTTGGCACCCTTTCACTGCCGGCCATTACGACAGCTAACACGAGTCTTAGAAATCTGCCGACAGATGAGCCTATCTTTATAAATCCGGCACGTGCAGGAGAAGGTTACCCCTTTGATTATCTGCAGCTTTCGACCATATCTATAGGAACTCCCGTTTTGCTCTCGCACTACTCACTAGATAGAGCTTGGGCGTTTGTGGGAAGCGATAATGCCTGGGCATGGATTAAAGCTAACGACATTCAAATTTTAAGCCACAAAGAAGCAAAAGAGCTAACAAGCTCAAATTTTATAACCATAACAAAAGATAGATCTGCAGTTTATGACGAGGATGGAAATTTCTTGTTTTTTGGTCGAATAGGTGCGATTTTACCTTTTGCAAAACAGGATGAATATAAATTTTACGGGCAAATTCACACTAGAGCTGGAGTAAAAAAATATGAAATTTCAAAGCAAATTTCAGCCACATATCCGCTTATCTTCAATGACCAAAACATCAAAAAACTGGCTTCAAGTATGCTAGAACAGCCTTATGGCTGGGGAGGTTTTGGAGATAACCGCGACTGCTCTTTATTTACACAAGATTTCCTAGGAGGGTTTGGAATCTGGCTTCCTAGAAATTCACGGGCTCAAAGTAAAATAGGCAGACAAATTTCACTAGAAAACTTATCAAATGAAGAAAAAATAAGAAAAATAAAAGATGAAGCCTTGCCATATATGACCTTGCTTCACTTGCCGGAACACATAATGCTATATGCCGGCACAAAAGACGATAAGCCAATAGCCATTCATGACATGTGGGGGTTAAAGACCAAAAATGACGGAAGGGCTTTGGTGGGAGGAGTGGCGATAACCTCACTTGAAATCGGGCAGGATAGAGAGGACATAGATAGTAAAAATTTGTTAATTTCCAAGATAGACTCTATGAACATCTTGGCATCTGAGCCAACTTTTAAAGATATTATAGCCAAGGCCTATAATGTGAATATAAGTGAAAATTCGGTGATTTTCAAAGACGGCACTAGTGAAATTTTTAATGACGGCAAGATAAAAAACAAAGAAGAGCTGCTAAATAGCGCGGATATAGAGGATATTTTTACAGAAGAATATCCATTGTTTGAGCCATTAACCTTGCCCGTAAATGATGCTGGAAGATATAGAAACTACGGGCTTTTAGATAAAATTTACGGAGACGATGAAAAAAGTATAAGAAAAAATTTAGTAGATGTGGTATGGCTAAAAAACCACATAAATAAAAGGTTTAAATTTAACTCTCAAAATGGCGCATCAAAGGCTCTTGAAGCGGTCTCTAAAAAGCTTGACGAGCTTGTTAGCAAAGAGCCTGAGATGCTTAAATTTTTAGATAACCCATCTGGCACCTTCAACTACCGATTGATTGCTAAAACAAATCGCAAAAGCGCGCACGCTTACGGCATCGCAATAGATATAAATACCGACAAGAGCGATTATTGGCAGTGGAGCAAGGATGGCGTCTATAAAAATCAAATTCCAGAAGCAATAGTTAGGATATTTGAAAAACACGGATTTATTTGGGGCGGTCGCTGGGTCAGCTTTGACACGATGCATTTTGAGTACCGCCCAGAATTTTTATATAGGTGGTAATTTTATAAAATTCCCGCCTCTTTTTTTACCTTATCTGCATACATCTGTCTTAAAATAGGAACATATTTGCCTATTTTACCTCCATTTATCAACTTGCCGTCAGCTTTAATGACTGGCAGAAGCAAAAGTGTAGCCGCAGATATAAAAACTTCATCAGAATTATATACATCACTCATTGTAAATGCACGCTGCTCAACCTCAAGGCCGGCTTTATCGGCAAATTCCAAGATATTTTTTCGACGAATCCCTGGCAAAATTTCATTTGAAAGAGGTTTGGTTATCAAAACACCATCTTTGATAATAAATGCACTTGAGCTTGTAGCCTCAGTAACAAAACCGTCCTCTACCATAAATCCCTCGTAAGCGCCTCTTTTTACCGCCTGCTCTTTGACATAGCATTGAGCCAGAAGCGAGATAGACTTGATATCTCTGCGCTTCCATCGTATGTCTTCAACACTTACTATTTCTATACCTGTTTTTGAATCCGGATTTTCGATAATCTTTTGTTTGTAGCAAAATACAAAAATAGTAGGCTTAAGTCCCTTTAGAAACTTAAAATTTCTCTCTGCCACTCCACGGGTTATCTGCATATATACCCCGCCTTCTTGCAAGCTATTTTTGCTTATAACCTCTTTTAATATCTCTTCAAATTCACTCTTTGAGCAAGGCAAATTTAATTCAATGGCCGCTAAACTATTATCAAATCTATGCCAAAAATCCTCTCTATCTACAAGCTTTCCATTAAGAACCGGCACAACCTCGTATATTCCGTCTCCAAATATAAATCCTCTGTCAAAAGCACTTACTTTAGCCTCATCGGCTTTTACAAATTCTCCATTTATATATACAATTCCGTTCATCACATATCCTTTGATTAAAATTGTATAATTTTAACTTAGAGATCATAAAAAAGCCCATAAATATAAATTTGTCAAGCCTTAAGTCGCTTATTAAATTTTTTTTTGATATAATTAAAAGGAAATTTACGAAAAAGTATGAGAAAATGAGAGATAGTGAGCTTAAAAAAATAATTTTAGAAAATATTTTTGTAGTGTCAAAGAAGCCTGTATTATTTCGTGATCTGCTTGAGGCAAACTGCCTTTTTAACGAGGGAATGCTTATTGATCCGGCTAAGTTAAATTTCAAATTTAGATATTTTAAAACATATCTTGTCTATGGAATAATATGTATTTTGATAGTAGGGACACTTTTGACATTGACTCACAATCTATTCACAAGGCTTGATTTTCACCTATCTATAATAAGCTCTATTATATCCACAGCTCTTGTATTTATTGGATTTGACATGTTTAAAATTTGGGCAAGAAAGGCCATCAGTAAAGAACTTATAAAAAAGGCTTGGGCTATACATTTTCCATATTTTCCTTATGAAAAATACTCCACTAGAGTTGAAATGATATATAACGAAGCTACAAAAAACGAGATTCCGAGAAAAGATTTAGAAAAATATGTATTGGAAAGATTGGTAGCGCAGTCTGAGACAGGGATAAAATAACTTATTTCAAATTTAACTGATCAGAGATCTGGTGCTTATATTTGATCTGTTCAACTCTTAGCCTAAGATCTCTATTTTCCTCTAAAAGCACATCTCGCTTACCACTTAAATCAGCTATCTCACGGCTTGTGTAGTAAATTTGATTTGTTATATAAATTTTAGGTAAAAATATAGTGAAAGCTATTAACATAATTATATAGACTATTAAAAGAGTGTTGAAATCTAAATTTTGCTCTACTTTTTGGCTCTCTTCATGAAGGGCTAGTAAATCCTCTTTATCTTGCATTATTGCCTCTTAAAATTTTAAACACTCTCATCTTTGCACAACTACTTCTTGGGTTTTCTTTTGTCTCTTTAGAGGATGCCATTATAGCTTTTTTTGTTATTATTTCGCCTTTTGAGTGATTATTTCCGCAAGTACAGCGCATTGCGACATTGTCACAGATACAACTTTTAGCCCACTTTTTAAATCTTGTTTTTACTATCCTATCTTCTAGTGAGTGAAAGCTTATTATAGCCACCACACAGTCATCAATATCTGAATTTTCTATAGCGTCAAGCAGAGTCTCAAGCTCCGCTAATTCGTTATTTACTTCTATTCTAATTGCCTGAAAAGCCAAGGTAGCAGGACTTATGCTTCTATTTTTTAAAAATTTAGTTCCTATTATATTTGCAAGCTCACTAGCGCTCTTTATCTCGCCATTTCTTCTTGCCAAAACTATCTTTGATGCAATCTGTTTTGCGTTTGCAAGCTCACCGTAATCTCTAAAAATTTGAGCCAATCTATCCTCGTCATAAAAATTTACAACATCAAAGGCTGAAATTTGAGAATCTTTATCCATTCTCATATCTAAAATTTCACTTTTTAGACCAAAACCTCGATCGTCTTTGTCAAGTTGAAGAGATGAGACTCCAATATCTGCTAAAATTCCGCGAACCTCTTTTGTGTCGATTTTATTTAAAATTTCAGAAAATCTACTCTTGTAAATTTTAACTCTACCGGCAAATTCTTTAAGTCTGCAAGAGGAAAATTTAATAGCTTCATCGTCTCTATCGCAGGCTATTAAATTTACATTTTTATTGTGAGTCAAAATAGCACTAGAATGACCCGCGTAACCAAGAGTGCAATCCACTATACTTCCGCATTTAATATCATCAAAAGTAGACAAAACTTCCTCTAGCAAAACGGGAATATGTGGCGATTCCAAAGTTATCCTTGTAAAATATATTTTTTATGTATAATAACAAAAAACAAATTCATCAAAGGTTAAGTCATGGATTTAAAATATTCAGCCGAACAGATAAGTAAAATTTCACTCTCTATGTTTAGGAAGAATTTTTTAGGTATTTTTCATGGCTCAATATCTGCCAGAATAGAGTTTGAGCAGTTTTTGATAAACAAAAAAAATGCTATTTTTGATAATCTTAAAGAGGAAGATTTAGTCCTTTTAAATTCTAAAAAAGATTATAGATGGAATGATGCAAGCTTAGATGCTGACATACACATAAATATTTACAAAAACATTAATGAGGCCAAATATGTCTGTTATGCGATGCCACCTTATTTAACCGCATATACCCTAAATCACACTTTTATAAAACCAAAAGATTATTTTGGATATATGAAGCACCACGAAATTCCAATATATGATCCTAAGCAGTTTGATGACTGGTATGAAAGAGCAGATACTGAAATTTATCGCTATTTGAAAGAAAACAAGACAAATATTATGATTATAAAAGGGTATGGAGTCTATGTTTATAACAGAACAGCATACCAGCTCGCAAAAGATGTTGCAATCCTTGAAAATACGTGCAAATTACTTCATATAGCACATTCATACGAAATATAGATAACTAACAGTGTTAAAATGTTAGTAAATTTATAAATTTTACATATTATAAAGTGCGAATTTAAGGTTACATTCACATAAATTCGGTAAAATAAAATCTAAAATTTTAATTGTTAGCTTAAAGGGAACTTAATGATAACTTGGATGCAAAAGCATAAAAAATACTTAGTGGTCACTATTTGGATAAGCACTATAGCGTTCGTCGGAGCAGGCTTTGTCGGATGGGGAGCTTATAGCATGAACACCGAAAAATCTACTTCGGTAGCCAAAGTCGGACATAGAGCGATAAGCGTCCAGGAATTTCAAAATAAATATGGCGAATTATACTCTTATTACAACCAACTGCTTGATGGAAAACTAACAGAAGAAAAAGCCAAAGAGATGGGGATTGAAAATTTAGCCATAGAATCCTTGGTGCAAGAAAATTTGTTATTAAATTTTGCTGACGATTTAGGGCTTGGCGTAAATGATGATGACATAGTTAAATACATAGTCGCCGATCAAAATTTTCATATTGACGGCAAATTTAGTAAAGATCTTTACAATGACGTTTTAAAAAGAGTTAGAATAAATCCTGCGGATTATGAAAAAAATCTAAAAAGAGTAGTATTACTTGACAAATTAAGACATGCGATCAATTTACCTACAAACAAAGACGATATAGATATGATGACATCTAGTTTCTTAATGCAAGATAGAGTTTCTTTACAAGTTATAAAAGCGGCAGAAAATGAGATACTCATAGATGAAGACGGAGTAAAAAAACTATGGGAAGAAAGCAAGACAAACTACAAAACTAAAACAGAATATAATCTAGAAACAAGTTTTATAACTGCTATCAGTGCCGATGTGAACGTAACAGAATTAAAAGAATTTTACAACGAAAATAAAAATTCATATAAAGATAGCGAAGATAAAATCCAAGAATTTGAGACGGTTAAAAAAGATGTTTTAAAAGATTATAACTTCAAAAGTACAAAAAAAACAGCACTAGAAGAGTATCTTTTAGTCAAAAAAGGCGAGAAAAAACTTAGCGATAAACAAACGGTATTAGAAGATGACTTTAGCTTTCCTATAATAGACGAACTAAAAAACTTAAAAGCCGGTGATATAATAAAGCCTTTTGAATTTTCTAAAGAGAATCAAGATGGATATATGATAGCCAAGGTTATAGAAGTTAAAAAACCTGAGGTTATGAGCTATGAGCAGGCAAAAGAACAAGTATTAGTGATCTATAAAGAGATCAAAGGGAAAGAGCTAATAGAACAAAAGGCTAAAAACCTACTAAAAGAGGGCTTTAAAGGTAAGGACATAGGCTTTATAAGCAGAGATTCTGATTTAAACATAGAAGATCTAAGCAGTACAGAATTTAATGCTTTTGTTAGTAACTTGTTTGATAGCAATAACAAAAAAGGATATATTTTATTAGACAATAAAGCCGTTGTATACGAAATTTTGGAACAGCAGTTGCTTGATAACAAAAAAGAAAATGAGTATAAAGATATAGTAACACAAAATGTTAGTTATCTTAAAAATAGCGAACTCATTAAAGATCTAACAAGTGCGTTACAAAAACGTTATCAAGTAGAATATTATTACAAAAGGTAGTGATCTTGAGCACTAAAATTCTAGGCATCGATGTCGGTTCTATTCAAGTATGTGCCGTAATAGCTCAGCATGACGAAAATGGACTCAAAATAATCGGCATCGGAACAGCAAAAACACAAGGTATAAAAAAAGGCATCATAACAAATATCGAGTTAGCCTCCAAATCTATAAAAAATGCTTTAGTGGATGCCCAAAGAATAGCTGGAACTTATTACGAAAAGGTTGTAGTATCAATATCTGGCGCATACACAAAGAGTGTAGACAGTAACGGAGTTGTAAATATACCAAATCACGAAATAGGAATCAAAGAGATAAATCGCTCAATGTTTGAATCAGACAGAAGAGCCCTGATTCATAATGATTACGAAAAACTTCATATACTTCCATACAACTTTAAAGTAGATGATCAAGAGCATATAGAAGATCCTTTGGGAATGAACGGAAGCAGACTTGAGGTTCAAACCCATATAATAACGGCACAAAAATCTTCACTTAGCAATCTAAGAAAAGCTTTAAATTTAGCCGGAGTCGAGCCTGACAATATAGTTCTTTCAAGTTATGCTTCGGCTATAGCTACCTTAAATCAAGACGAAAAAGATCTAGGAGTAGCTCTTATAGATATGGGAGGTGCTACTTGCGATATGATAGTTCACTCCGGAAATTCTATAAGATATAACGAATTTTTAGGTGTAGGTTCTGCAAATATCACAAACGATCTTTCAGCAGCGCTTCACACTCCGCTTTTAAAAGCCGAAGAGATAAAGATAAACTACGGCTCGCTTATCAATAGAGCCAACGAGCTAGTTGAAATTCCTCCTATAAACGATGACGGAAAAGTTCAAGAAGTATCGCTTGATGTCATATCAAACGTTATTTATGCAAGAGCCGAAGAGACGCTTATGATACTTGCAAAAATGTTAGAAGATAGCGGTTATAAAAACTCTATTGCAGCAGGAGTCGTTCTGACAGGTGGTATGACAAAGCTTGAAGGCATAAGAGATCTGGCGTCTGCCATCTTTGATAACATGCCTATTCGAATAGCAAAACCAAGAGAAACAGAGGGGCTTTACGAGATCATGAGAGATCCTGCTAACTCTTGCGCTATAGGTCTTTGCATGTATGGTGCAGGGTATTTTACGCCTTATGAGATAGATTCTGAAAAAAAGATGAGATACAAGGATGAGTCTATTATAAAAAATAAAAATTTGAAAAATATAGTCCAAGATTCAAAGAATCAAACTACAAACACACAAAATGAGGCCAGTAATAAAATGTTTCAAGGAAGTGTTTTGGATGATGAGTTTGATATAGAAGACTTAAAAATCGAAGATAAACACGAATTAGCTGACATTGCGAATATTAACAAAGAGAAAAAAGATAGTTGGTTTTCGCGAATTTGGCAAAAAATGACACAACTATTTTAACTAGGAGATGATGCATGAGTGGCTTTACTGTAGAGGAGAAGAAAAATACTTACGGCGCTAAGATAAAAGTCGTAGGTGTTGGTGGTGGCGGCGGAAATATGATAAATCATATGATAAGAGAGAGCGGTGGAAATATAGACATTGATCTAATTGTAGCCAATACCGATGTAAAAGCTCTTGATAACTCTTTGGCGTATACCAAGCTTCAATTAGGAGAGCGAAAAACCAAAGGTCTTGGTGCCGGAATGATGCCTGAAGTGGGACGAGAAGCCGCACAAGAGAGCTACGAAGAGATCAAAAGCACACTCGAATATTCAGACATTGTATTTATAGCTTCAGGTCTTGGCGGCGGCACAGGTACTGGAGCGGCTCCTGTGATAGCTCAAGTTGCTAAAGAGGTAGGCGCTCTAACTATAGCTGTCGTAACAACTCCTTTTCCTTTTGAAGGTAAGAAACGTAAAAAATTAGCAGATATAGGTCTTGAAGAGCTTAGAAAAGAGAGTGACTCTATAGTAGTTATTCCAAACGAAAAACTACTAACCCTTATAGACAAAAAAGCAGGCATCAAAGATAGCTTTAAAATAGTAGATGACGTATTAGCGCGCGCCGTAAGCGGTATGAGCACAATAGTGCTTGGATCAGGAAAAAGCGATATTAACCTTGACTTTGCAGACGTTAAAAAGGTAATGGAGCATAGAGGAATGGCTCTAATGGGAGTTGGGGAGGCTGAAGGTGAAGAGTCCGCTCAAGAAGCTATCAAAAATGCTATCCAGTCACCTCTTCTTGATGATGTTTCTATAAATGGCGCTATGGGAGTGTTGGTTCACTTTAGAATTCACCCAGAATGTCCGATGTCTGATATAGATGAGGCTATGACTATTATAAACGAGGCAGCCCACGAGGATGCTGATATAATTTTTGGTACAACATCAGATGATAATATAGAAAATAACAAAGTTCAAGTTACGATAGTTGCAACAGGTTTTAGGAGTAAAGATGAGATAAAAACCACTCCTGAGCAAAATAACCAAGCCTTCTCAGGTAATCCGTTTTTAAATCAAAGACTACATAAACTTAAAGTAAGCGGCGGGTATGATAGTGAAGAGGCTCAAGCCATACTTGAACTGCCTACATACATCAGACACCAAATGGACTAATAAATCCTCAAATTTTAGATCCGCACAAGCCACTCTGCGGATCTAACCTCTTTTATATCAAATTTTAAACCCAAATTTATTTAAGCAAATTTTAAGCCCCAAGAGCTGCCTTTACCTCATCGCTTGCCATCGAGATATTCCACGCAGGCTCCCAGACCAAATTTATATCACATTCATTTACGCCCTCAACGCTTAAAGTCGCGCCCTTAACCCAGCTTAAGATAAGCTCGTGAAGCGGGCAGGAGCGAGTTGAAAGCGTCATCGTAACAACCGCCCTACCATCATTTTCCTCAACATCATATATAAGCCCCAAAGACACTATGTCAAATCCAACTTCGGGATCAACTATACTTGAAAGCGCCTTATAAATTTTATCCTTCATTTTGAACTCCGAATTTAGTATATTTAAAAAAGTTTATTACATTAACCACAACTAGCACTACGCTCAATGCAAGGCAAATTTGACTTAGCAAATTTAAACCTCCAAAATAAGCCGCAACCGAAGCCGTCTGAAGTGCCAAAGATAAATTCGCCACCCATTTTATCATCATATCATCAAGCAAAGGCGCCTTAGCCTTGCCTACAAATTTCGCCACATAATGATACCAGATCAAAAACGGCATAATCTTATAAAGATGTCCGACGATAAAGGCGTATAAAAAGCCAAAAGTAAGCGTAAATACGGCAAATTCTATCTTATCAAGAGCTATACAAACTATGCAAACAAACAGCCAAACAAGAGCGAAAAAGACATTTAAATTCCAGTAGTCATAAGCCTTTCTAACTCTTTTTTTAAGTATCAAAAGCGCTTCAAGCAAAAAGCAAATCACACTCAAAGCTATCAATATAAGAGCGAATTCAAGGCTAAATTTAAGCGCCACACCGCCTGCTAAAAATAGCGCGATAGATAGCTTGCTAAGATAAAATTTAAGATCGTGCACAAGAGCAAACATAGGCAAAAGCACGCTTGCAACACCAACTATGATCAAAAACACAAAGCCAAGTACAAAGTAGATGTGGTAATGCAAAATCAGCTCAAAATCAAGCGCAAATTTACCGGACAGTATCAAGATAAGTATGAAGCCAAGCACGACTCCCACAAGCAAAAATAGAGCCGAAATAAGCAGCGCAACAACAGCCAAACCGCCCTTTTTAGCCCCTAAAAAGCTAAGCGCGTAAGTAACGGTAAAAAATAGTAGCGCGATAAATAAAATCCCGCCTCCAGCATGGATAAGCGCCATTTTCTCAAGATACATCCCAAGGCTTAGCACTAAAACGCCAACCGAATATAAAAACAAATTTAAAAAAGCAAATTTTATAGTCGAAAAAGCTTTTTCAAGAATGACGGAAGTAAGCTGATAGAGCGCGCCGATGATGATGCTCATTACAAAGCCAACAAGATATACGTGGAAAAATCCGGCAGTTTTAAGGCTTATAAGAGCATTTAAATCAACTCCAAAAAACACAAACACGCTTGCAAGCAGGAACAAAATCCCCACGATAAAGTATCCGCCTACCAGACTAAACGGCGGAGCAAATGTATTTAGTAGCATTTAGCCACCGCATTTTACGTTTGTATCTAGAGTTTGTGCACTTGCGCCCTCTTTTAGGCTGATTATTACCTTTACCTCTTCGCCTTCAAGTTTTTCGTGCGAGATGTCGTAGCTATGCTCGATTTTTGGGATGAGAGCGACCGGATAGTGGTGATTTATCATCATTACTTTACTTTTGCTATCCGCTATCAAATTTAAAGCCACAAGAGCATTTACCATAGGCTCAGGCGGCACGCATTTTCTCGAATCAAACCCGATATACTCCACTCCGTCTTCGCTAAATTTATAAAAAGGCAGCGTTGCGCCCTCTACTTTGATCTCGGTTGCGTTTTTGAAAAATTCATTCATTTTTTATCCTTGTTTAAAATTTAGGATAATTATACTCTTAGATTTAGCGTGGATTTATTGATTTAGTTCAAGATATGTTTAATTTATGGAGCAAATATTTAATTTAATAAAGCAAATTTAAGCCAAATTTCTTTGTCAAAGCGGCTTAAATTTGCTAATTTATTAAATTCTTAATGTAAAAAGTGCCTAACCCCCGTAAAGTATAGAGCCATACCGTGCTCGTTTGCAGCCTGCACAACCTCATCATCACGGATACTGCCGCCCGGCTCTATAATGGCTTTTACGCCTACTTCAGAAGCGATATCTATACTATCTCTAAACGGGAAAAACGCCTCGCTAGCAAGCGCACATCCGTTAAGATCGATGCCTAGATCTCTAGCCTTATTTACCGCAGCCCTTGCGGCATCCACACGGCTTGTCATACCCATACCGATAGCAACCATGGCTGAATTTTTCACATAAACCACGCAGTTGCTCTTAGTAAGTGCAGCCACTTTCCAAGCTATCTCAAGGTCTCTTAGCTCCTCTTTGCTCGCCTCGCGCGTTGTTTGTAGCTTCATATTTTCAAGCTCGCTAGGCTTAACCTCGTCGCTTTCTTGAAAGACAAATCCGCCGTCAACATGCTTAAAGTCGTATTTGTCGTTTGCTCTTGTTAGGAATTTATTTCCCTGAGAGAAAATTTTGATACGTTTTTTGGATTCAAAAACCGCCAAAGCCTCTTCATCGACATTTGCAGCAATTATCACTTCGACGAAAATCTCATTTATCTTTTCGGCTAAAGCCTTATCAAGAGTTCCGTTTATCGCCACAACTCCGCCATAAGCCGAGATGGGATCGCATTTTAGCGCTTCGGTGTAGCTTTCAAGCAGGCTTGTTTTTACCGCAAAGCCACAAGCGTTTGCGTGCTTGACGATAGCTACCGCAGGTGCTTCATCAAAGCTACTTGCAAGCATCAAAGCCGCGTTTATATCGGTCATATTATTAAAGCTTGCTTCGCCCTTTAATGCTTTAAAGTTATTGCTAAAGAAATAATCAAACTCATACAAAGCGCCTTTTTGGTGCGGGTTTTCTCCATATCTTGTGTCAAACACCTTGCTAGCGGAGATAAACTTCATCTCGCCAAAGCCGCCGTTAAACCGCTCGTTCATGTAGTTTGCTATCATCGAGTCGTAGGCTGCTGTGTGCTCATAGGCTTTTATCATTAGCGAGCGTCTAAATTCGAGCGCATTTTCTCCGTTTCTTAAATTTTCAAGCACAGCTTCATAGTCAAGCGGACTAGTTACGATATAGACATCTTTAAAATTTTTAGCCGCACTTCGCACCATCGCAGGTCCACCTATATCGATATTTTCTATGATCTCTTCAAAGTCATCGGTTCTAATGGTAGTCTCTTTAAATGGATACAAATTTACGCAAACAAGATCAATCCCTCCGATAGAGTTTTTCTCGGCTTGCGCTACGTGGTTTTTATCATCTCTTTTATGCAAAATTCCGCCGTGAATTTTAGGATGAAGGGTCTTTACCCTACCCTCAAACATCTCTGGGCTCTTTGTGTACTCGCTCACTTCAAGCGAATTTATACCGCTTTGCACAAGCAGCTTATGCGTCCCGCCCGTTGAAAGTATCTCAAAGCCAAGCGAAGCAAGCCCCTTGGCAAACTCCACAACCCCTTCTTTATCGCTCACACTGATTAACGCTCTCATTTCCTCTCCTCTTTTTGATATATCTTAAAATTTCAAGTTCGTTTAGCTCTTCATATCGCCTTGGCACAAAGCTCTCATCGCGCTCAAATCCAAATTTCTCATACATTTTGATAGCTATTTCAAGCTCTTTGTTTGTATATAGATAAATTTCATCAAAATTTTCATCACAAAATTTAATCGCCTCTTTTAAAAGCTCTCTTCCAATGCCTTGGTTTTGAAATTTTTCATCAACTATAAGCCACCTAAGCAGAGCTGCGTTTTCACTCTCATCAACGGCTATACAACCGACCAAAGCGCCATCTTTTACGCAAGTAAATAGCTCTCGTTTTCCGCTTTTAAGACTAGCTACAAATTCGGCTATATCTTTAGCTATCTTCGTTTCAAAAGCCTTGCCAAGATCAAATCTTTTTGCGTAATATTTCGCATTAAGCGAGATTATATCGCCCACACAGCCGCTTGTGTAGCCTTTAGTTATTTGCACTGCTAGCCTTTATCTCCTCGTAAGCTTCATTAATCTCTTGAAGCTTTCTGGTTGAGCGCTCGATGATCTCCTCGCTCTCGCCCCTGCCCATCAAGATATCCGGATGATACTTTTTCACAAGCTCGCGGTAGCGCTTTTTAACATCGCTAAACGCTGCATTTTCACGAAGCCCTAGCACTCTATACGGACTCTTTTTATAATATGAGTCATCTTTTCTTTGCTCATATCTTTTTTGATCATAAAATCTATCAAATTTATCAAATATCTCTTCCAATACTCTATCCGATATATTAAAGGCATCGGCTATTTGAGAAATTACAATTCTTTCCGCATTTAAAATTCTGCCGTCTATATAAGCTAAATTTATAAGAAACGAAACCTTAGCAATAGCGTCATTTTTACTTAGCTTAAATTTTTCATAATACTCTCTAGCAACGTCATAAACATTATTTAAATCCTCTTTTTGAGTGTTATAAATTTGCTTTAATTCATCTCTTTTTCTTGTATCACCACCTAACATAGAGGTTATATCGTCAAGTATCTCGCTTACTAGCTGAGCTTCCAGCTCACTTACCCTTCCATCGCTTTTAGCAACTTTTGCAAGCAAGCTTACTATATATTTAGCCTCTTCAAATAGGATTTTTTTTCTTGAGTTTTTAACGTTTTGCCTCATATTTTGAGGATTCTTACCAAAATCAAAGGCAAGCAGATATATGGCAAGAACAATAAGTATAACAATAAAAAAATTACCCACTATTGCGCCTATTTTACCAAAGGTGATAGATAGTATTTTTTAGTTTGCCGTTAACAAGCTCGTTCTTGCGCCATGAGCTCTCATCGTTCATGACGTTCCAGCGGCGCTCATCAGGACGATAAAACCAGTCTTTATCTATCTGATAATATATCTGCTTGCCGTTTGCTTCGATGATATTTGCGATGTTGTTATCATGATAGCTGTTTTCATCAAAGTCCGTAAACGCCCTTTGTCCCATTTCCGAATAAAGCAAAGTAAGCTCTTGAAGCATCTCATTTAGCTCATCATCCATCTTTTTTACATGAAGCCCGATCTCTTCGGCCTCACGAAATAGTATAGGATACTCATGAGCCGGATAATCGCTGTTTAACCTTTCTGAAATTTTTAGAATTTTCTCCTCATCATCGATGTGATAACGTAAAATTTCACGACAAATTTTAAGAGAAAGAGAGCTGGCGCGATCAACCGCACCAAAAACTAGTGGATGGATGTATTCATACAGCGATTTATACGGGTTTTCATCCTTATCTTTTTCATTTGTTTTCCATAGCTTTATCACGCGGCTTAGCTCGTCCATAGATACGCTTACAAGCTCGTTGTTTTTATTTGCAGGGCTTAGCTCATGCTTAAGCGAGGTATCAACGGGAGTTAGATACGCAAGCGGACCCATGACGATCTCGTTTGCGCCAAGCGCCATCATAGTCGCGGCAGAAGCGCAGTTTGCAGGTACAAGAGCTGTTATGTTTTTGCAATAATTTCTAAGAGTGCTGATGATGCGAAGCGAGGCGATACCGCTACCGCCGTCACTTTTGATAAACAAAAAGGCGTTTTCTATCTTTTTGCCTTTTAAAATTTCATACATCGCGCTTGCGTCGTTACCGCACACACTGCCCGCATTTGAGTTGTAGTAGGTTATCAGCGAACCGCCAAGCTTAGCCTCTATCGCTTTTATAAGTTGCTGTGTTTCGTTAAATAAAATCGGAGGCTTAGCCACATTTCGCTGACCCATTTTCTGCTCTCTTTCCTGATCTTTTTCCTCAGTCTTCTTGTTTAATAACCCTAGCAAACTCATTAAAGTAAACCTCGCTCATCTCTTTTAAATTTTCGCTAACGCCGTCGATCTCAAATTTATCTCCGCCGGTTACGCCTATCTTACTTATCTTAAGTCCGAATTTGCCTGCTAGTTCGCTAAATTTGGCTTCGTCTTTTACGCCCACAACTGCGCGCGAAAAGCTCTCGTCAAATATCCATCTACTATCGCTAAATTTGCACTCGCATTTTGCGCCTACGCCACTCATGCAAGCCATTTTAGCTAGCGTCATAGCTACTCCGCCCGTGCCGACTGAGTTTGCAAATTCCAAAATCCCTTCTTTATTTGCCTCTATCACAAGCCCCCAAAGCGCTCTTTCTTTTTTATAGTCGATCTCTTTTAGCTCGCCGCTAACCGAGTTGTATAAATTTTTCATATAAAGACTTGCGGCAAATTCGCCTGTCGTTTCACCTATTAGATATATCGGTGTGCCCTCTTTTACAAAGACGCTCGGTAAATTTTTATGAGCGCTTTCATTTACGCCTACGCTTACGATAGCAGGTGTCGGATACACACTTACGCCGTCCGTGTCGTTATAAAGGCTCACATTTCCGCTTACAACTGGAGTCATTAGCTCTCGGCACGCCTCTTTGATACCCTCGCAACCTTGTGCAAACTGCCACATAAATTCGGGATTTTCAGGATTTCCGTAGTTTAAGCAGTCGGTTATAGCAAGAGGCATAGCACCGCTCATAGCTACCTTTCTACCGCTTAGAGCAACCGCCATAGCAGCGCCTATTTTTGGATTTACATAATTGTGGCGAGGGCTGCACTCCATACCCATAGCTATGGCTCTGCCGCTCTCTCTTACGCGGATAACGCTAGCGCCTAAATTTCCAGGCTGCTTGATCGTATTTGTCTGGATATTTGCATCGTATTGATCGTAGATCAAAGACTTATTTAAGATATGCGGATCGCGCAAAAGCTTGTTAAAGGCAGTTTCGTTATCAACTTTTTCAAATTTATCCAAATTTATATCTTTTATCTCGTCAAGATAAGCCGGCTTTTTCGTAGGACGATCAAGCACCGGAGCAGCCTGCGCAACAGGATC
The DNA here is from genome assembly GCF_012978835.1 of Campylobacter sp. RM16190. Lineage (NCBI taxonomy): Bacteria > Pseudomonadati > Campylobacterota > Epsilonproteobacteria > Campylobacterales > Campylobacteraceae > Campylobacter > Campylobacter sp. RM16190. The sequence goes on from NZ_LIWS01000003.1 coordinate 110,639, forward strand.
TATCGGAATTTCGCCTGCAAGTTCGCCATGCCAGTAAAGCTGCATCTTGCCGGTATCGGTTACCTCACCTATGATCTCAGCGTCCAAGTCCCATTTCTTAAATATCTCTACAACCTTTTGCTCGTAGCCTTTTTTGGCACATATCAACATTCTTTCTTGGCTTTCACTAAGCATAAGCTCATAAGGCGTCATGCCGCTTTCTCTCATCGGAACGCGGTCAAGATACATCTTCATACCGCTTCCGCTTCGTCCGGCCATCTCAAAGCTACTTGAAGTAAGGCCTGCTGCGCCCATATCCTGAATGCCTATGATGTAATCTTTCTTAAATAGTTCCAGACACGCTTCAAGAAGCAGTTTTTCTGCAAACGGATCGCCAACTTGAACAGTCGGACGCAAGGATTTATTCTCATCGTTAAAGCTATCGCTTGCCATAACGGCTCCGCCAAGTCCGTCGCGACCGGTCTTACTGCCTACGTATATTACGGGATTTCCTATACCTTCAGCCTTGCCGTAGAAAATTTCATCACTCTTGCAAAGCCCCAAAGCAAAGGCATTTACAAGGATGTTTCCGTTAAAGCTCTCATCAAAGCTCACTTCACCGCCAACAGTCGGGATACCCATGCAGTTGCCGTAGTGAGAAATTCCTGCCACTACGCCCTTTACAAGATATCTTTGGTGGCGCGCTACGCTTGAGCTACCGCTAATTTGTCCAAATCTAAGCGAGTTCATGTTCGCCACGACTCTTGCGCCCATAGTAAATACATCGCGCAAAATTCCGCCCACGCCAGTGGCTGCACCCTGATAAGGCTCGATAAAGCTTGGGTGATTATGACTCTCCATCTTAAATACGGCTGCAATCCCATCGCCCACATCTATAACGCCTGCGTTTTCGCCGGGACCTTGCAAGACCCAAGGAGCTTTGGTCGGAAAACCGCTTAGGTATTTTTTGCTTGATTTGTAGCTGCAATGCTCGCTCCACATAGCAGAAAATATCCCCAGCTCAAGCAAATTCGGCTCACGCCCTAAAATTTTTAGTATATTTTCATACTCGCCGTCGCTAATTTTATGCGCTTTTATCGTAGCCTTATCCATTTTATCCCTTCAGAAAAAATTTTAATTATTTTACTGAAACAAGCATAAAAACTTCATAAACCAAGAGGCTCATAAAGAATGTCAAGCCTAAAATTTACACATCATCAAATTTAAAATTTGAGCTGAAAAATAGCTCTTTATTTTTTGCCACGACAACTATGGCTATAAGCAAAAGTATAGCCGTTTGTATCACTTTGCTATCAGGATGAGTTGCAAAAAGATGAAAGAGGATGGCTATGGTTATGTTTCTGTTTGTCTTAAAATAAAGCCGGTTCATTAAGATCACGAAAACAAACAGGCTTACGATAAAATTTAAGCTATATAAAAGCCCGCCAAAAGCCACTTCGCTGTGATAATAGCCTTTGATAAAAGACAAGGGCAAGTGCCAAAGCGCCCAGTAAAAAGCAAATATCATAGATGAAGCAAAAGGCTAAATTTCGCCCTTAGTGCGTCGGTACCGTAAGTGTGTCAGGCAAGCCCTTCGGCAATCGCAGCAAAAATCAGTATAAACCATGAGTTAAACAAAGCGGACTCAAAGCTGGTTTTACTTGAGATATAAAACTGCTCCAAACCATGCCCAAAGATAAGCGATATAAATTGCGCCATAACAAGCGCTATAAAAGTAAGAAACAAAGCTAAGAATAGATAAAATTTGTTTACGTTTTTAAGGCTAAATCTATGTCTTATGTCTTTAAATTTGACCCCTTTGCTAGTCAATAGATAAAAAGCAACAAGGCAAGGAGATATAAGTTCTACGATGCTTAAAACACCTTGTAAAAAAGTAAAATTTAAAGCCTCAGGCAACCTGCTTAAATAAGCCGCACTAAAGAAAAATATCCAAGGAATGATAAGCAGCAAAGAAAAATAGAGCTTTGTCGTATCTTACATCAGGCTTTGAAGTTCGCGTGTTTTTCATAAATTTATCTTAAATCACTTCATAAATATAACTCAAAAAGCAGTTTTTGCTCTAGTTTTGGTGCAAGTTTTTTTAAATTTATTTTCCAAGGCAAAAACTACTAAACATCTCATCAAGTATCTCGGCTCTCTCAAACGGCTTTGTGATGGACGAGATAGATGCGATCGCCGAGTTTATCTCATAAGCAAACAGTTCAAGCTCGCTTTCACTGAGCAAATTTAAAGCTCTTTTTATCGCCTCGCTTGTGTTTTTGCAGCATTGAATTTGACGTTTTGAATTAAGCAAAATTTCATTTACCTCTTGGCTGTCAAGATATATTTCAAGCCTTTTAACTATCTCTTCAGCACTATTTTTTGCCGAAATTTTAAGAGGATCGCTAAGCTTTGAAGTTTGAAATTTAAGCTCTAAATCACATTTGTTAAGTATGTAAAATATCTTTTTTTGAGACTCTCTAAGCAAATTTAGTATCTCAAAATCCTGCTCATCAGCTTCATTTGATGCATCAAACACGGCTAAAACTATATCGGCTTCTTCAATAGCCTTTAAAGAGTGCGTTATACCGATCTGCTCGATCTTGCCTGCATTTTTTCTAATGCCTGCAGTGTCTATAATGCGAACCAAGTGAGTGCCTATGCTTAGGCTTTCTTCTATGCGGTCGCGAGTAGTGCCGGCCTCATCACTTATGATCGCTCGCTCGTAGTTTAAAAGAGAGTTTAAAATCGAGCTTTTGCCGACATTTGGTTTGCCAACTATCGCTACTTTAAAGCCTTCGATAAGCCCTTTGCGACTTTTGCTTATAGATACGATTTTATCAAGCTTTTGATGATTTAGCATAAGCATGCTTTTGATATCGCTCATCAAATTTTCAGGCAAATCATCATCTGCATAATCAATGCTAGTCTCGACAAAAGCAAGCGTCTTAACAAGCTCGCTTCTAATCTCATCTACAAATTTACCGAGATCGCCTTTCATAGCTCTAGCTATGATTTTAGCGGCACTTTCGCTTCTTGCATTGATTAAATTTTGTATGCTTTCGGCTTTACTTAAGTCCATCTTGCCGTTTAAAAACGCACGCTTGCTAAATTCACCCGGCTGCGCAAGTCTAACTCCTAAATTTATGAGCCTAGAAAGGATCAAATTTGCCACCATAAATCCGCCGTGAGTCTGAAACTCAACCACATCTTCTCCGGTAAAGCTAGCAGGCGCTTTAAAGTATAAAATTATGCCTTCGTCTATAAATTCATCGTCTGAGTAAATTTTAGCTAAAGTTGCAAATCTTGGTTTTAACGTTTGAAGTTTGGTAAGTTTAAGAGCTAGACTAAGGGCATTTTCGCCGCTTAGCCTAACTATGCATATAGAGCCAACTCCGTGAGCTGTGGCGATGGCTGCGATTGTATCATTCATGCTTTTTTACAAAATCATTAACTACTACGAATTGCTTATCTCCATCGCTTTTTATACCTACATATTTATCTGGAAATTGCTCGCGTAGTTTTTCCAGTGCGATTTTGACTAAAATTCCATCAAGTGGCTTAGTTTTGGCTTTTTTAGATGAGTTAACCCTCTCTATTATGCCTTTTAAATACTCATCCATGGACGCCTCTTGATTTTTTAAGAACTCAGCTATCTCAAGACGAACTGAAATATTATATTTAGACCCTATCCAGTTATAGATAAGGTATGAAATCGCCTTATATCTATATCCTTCCTTGCCTATAAGAAGTGCTGCATCCTCACCGTCAAGCTCTATCAGTATAGTCTCGTCATTAAATTTACTAACCTCTATCCTATCTATTTTAAAGCAACTAGCGTTTAAAAGATTTGTCAAATTTTCTCTTATCTCAGGTAAAACTTTCTCTATATCGGCTTTTGGCTTTTGCTCTTTTGCCTTATTTTCGCTAGTTTTATCTTCTTTATCATCAAATTTATCATCGAAGTCACTTTTATTAAAGGTATCAATGATCGAATTATCAAGAATATTTTTACAACTCTCTTTATTCGCTTTTGGCTTTTGCTCGACTTCTTGACTAGGCTCTACATATAAATGAGTTTGCTCAGATTCATCAAATTTAAAAGCATTATCGGAAATATTAGCAGATGTGGTTTTTGAAGCCTCTTCTTTTTTATCCGCTTTTGCGGAATTTCCGTTTAAGGTCTGTTTTTCATCCCTGTTTTCATGATTTCTTTTTTTGTTTCTATTGCGTTTTTTATCGTTTGATCTTTCAGATTTTTGAGAATTTTTGCTATCTTTTTTATTTTCAACATGCTCACTGCAATTTTCAGAGCTATGTTCTTTATTCTCGACTCTATCTTTTTTATGTTTTTTTTCGAATTTGGAGCTGTTTTTTGAACCCTCTTTGTCTTTTTTCTCTTTATTTTCTCTATAAGCCTCTATTATTGCCGTTTTTTTAAAAAAGCCCAAAAATCCAGAGCTTGGATTTTGAATAATCTTAATATCAAGCTCAGTAACAGAGCAATTAAGCTCAGCGGCAGCCTTCTGAAAGGCCTCTTGTAGATTATTAGCCTCTATACGCATTATGCTTTTACCTCCACTTTTTTGTGTTTTTCAAAGAGCTTGTTTACAAAAATTTGTTGAATAACCGAACAAACGTTATTTATGAACCAATAAAGAGTAAGTCCCGCAGGGAATGTCACAAAGAAGAATGTAAAAATCAAAGGCAGGAATTTCATAATCTTCTCTTGCATAGGATCTGTAAATGTCGTAGGCGTAAGCTTTTGCTGTAAAAACATCGTAAGACCCATAAGTATAGGTAGAACAAAATATGGATCCATAACAGCTAAATCTTGTATCCAAAGTATCCATGGAGCAGCTTTTAGCTCTATAGCGTTTAATAAAACCCTATAAATTGCGAAAAATATCGGAATCTGCATAATTATAGGCAAGCAACCTCCCATAGGATTCGCACCGTGTTTTTTATAAAGCTCCATCATATGAGCGTTTAGCTTTTGCGGATCTCCTTTATACTTAGTCTGAAGCTCCTTAATTTTTGGAGAAAGCTCTTTAAGCTTATTCATAGATAGCATTCCCTTGTATGTAAGAGGGAATAGCACAAGTCTTATAATCAATGTAAGCACTACTATCGCCCAACCCCAGTTGCCTATATATCCATAAAGTAAATTTAAAAACCCAAACATAGGCTTAGCTATAAATGTAAACCATCCATACTCTATGACATCTGTTAATCTGGCGTCTATAGACTCCAATGTCTTATGATCTTTAGCACCTATATATCCACTAGTCTTAAAATCTCCTGTATTTTTAATAAAAACTATAGCATTATCGGCGGTATCTTTAGACATCACTACATTTAAAGGCTTATCGAAAGAATAAAATAAAGTAGTATAGTATCTATCGCTATCGGCCGCTATATTCACATCATCAAATTTTTCAGTACCCTCCAAGTCACCATCTTCTAGTATAGTTAACTTCTCATCCGCATGACGTATAAGTGCTCCATGAACAGTATAATTATCCACAACCACACTTGGTCTAAATCCAGGAGTTATAAAGTATTCTCCGTTGCTAACCAAAACCTCCAAATCATAGTTACCGCTAGGATAGAAAGTAATGTTCTTAACTACTTTGGATCCATTTAAATTTTGAGCTAAAACCAAAGTTTGCTTTGAGTTCGTAACGTCTATCTGACTAAGATTGCTTACATAGTCTGTTTTAAACGCCTGCTCATTTAAATTTGTATCGCTAAATCTAATTTCAAGCGGAAGAAGGGTTTTAGAAGTTAGCTCTATCCTGCTTCCATCTTCATTTTTATATTTATCTTCATTTAAATAAAATTTTGAAATTCTGCCTAAATTATCAATTTGCGCTTCAAAATAAGCGCCTTTGATAGTAGCTATTGTTTTGGTTTGACTTTCGCTAATATCAGGCACAGAAGCAGTAGAATTTGAAGTTGTAGCAGGTGCTTGTTTGGCTTGTGTTTCTTGAACACTCACTGTTCTATTTTGATCTATTGGCAAATTTTTAGGGATAAAAAAATAATCATATACTATAAAAAAAATAAAAGAGATGACCGTAGCCAAAATAACTCTCTTTTGAACAGATAGTTTATCTAACACTATTTTTCCTTTAACGAATCTAAGACTTTTATAACATAAAATTTATTCTCTTTATATGGGATAAACCAAAAATTTATATTAGGTCTAACGTTTTGGTAAAAAATTAAAAAAGAGCTAAATTTTTTATAAATAACAGGGTAATCTATACCACCTTTAAATAGCTGATTGCAACGAAGAATTCTAATAATAGTAGCTAAAAAAGCTAAAAAAAATTTATTGTTTTGAAACTGCCAGATGGCATATTCGGAGCATGTGGGATAGTATCGACATGACTTTGGGGTAAATTTAGAAATATAACGCTGATAAAATTTGATTAAAGATATCATTGCCTCTCTCATCGTTATTTTTATTGCTTTAAGCATCCAAGCTTTTTTAAAGCCCAAGATATATTTTTCTGAATCTTTAAATAAGGGATCTGCTCAAGTCCCGCCTTAACAATAACCACATAAACACCGTCTTCAAGCTCATTATGAATTTGATTAAAAACTGCTCGCAATAGCCTTTTACAACGATTACGAACCACAGCTTTACCAACTTTTTTGCTAGCTACTATAGCTAGTTTAGGCTCGTTTGAAGGTTTATAAAATATGGTACAACAGTCGCAATACCACTTGTTCGCCTCTTTATAAACCGTCAAAAATTCCTTTGATTCGCTTATGGAACCAAATTTACTTAAGCCGCCAATCTTCTTCTACCTTTTGCACGTCTTGCGTTTATAACCTTACGTCCATTTTTTGTTTTCATTCTTTGGCGAAAACCATGAGTGCGTTTTTTAGGCGTTTTATGAGGCTGATAAGTCCTTTTCATAACTTTTTCCTTTTGTTAAATTTTATGATAAAGTCGTGATTTTAACAACAAATTACTTAAAATCCATTGAATAAAATTTATAAAGCTCATAAGAGATAATCAAAATAAAAATTTTCTAAAATAGGCTTTTAAAAATTTTATTTAGTTTTAACTGGCAATTTGATAATATTTTTTAATGATTTATGCAAACGAAATTGAAATTTTAAGACAACTTCACTATCTAAAGGCATTTGGGTATAGATATATAAATCCATCTTTTGGATTACATATAAAAAATAATGTTTCAAACGATATAAAAGAGCTTGAAGAGCAGATTAAAAACTGTAACTTATGCGAGCTTTGCAAGAGCAGAAATAACGCTTTAGTGGGAAGTGGAAGATTGGATTCCAAGATAATGTTTATAAGCGAAGCGCCAAGCGTTAGTGAGGATATAAGCGGAAAGTTTTTAGAAGGCTCTATTGGAGAGAAATTTTGCAAATTAATATATGAAATTTTAGGCTTTAACAGGCATGAATTTTACATGACAAGCATAATAAAGTGTAAAATTCACCAAAACAACTTAGCCATAAATCTTAGCTACGAACTTTGTAAGCCATATTTAATGTCTCAAATAGATATAATTTCACCAAAGATTATAGTCGCTCTTGGCGAAAACGTATTTTTAAATTTAATCAATAATTTGGAGCGAACAAATAGCTTTGAATCCATCAGAGGAAATGTTTTAAGATTTAAAAATTCCTATCTTATGGCCACTTATTCGCCAGCATGGGTGCTAAAAAATCCAAGCAAAGAGCAGGCCTTGATAGATGATTTAAATAGAATAAAAGGGTTATTATGAAAAAAATTCTTTTGGTTTTTTTAATTATACAAATTTCACTTTTTGCCAGAAGCGATAAGCTTTCAGATATTCCGCCGGCATATGAAATTTACATAAATTTAGAACCATTTAAATGCGATGATGTATGTCTTTTAAATTTAATTAAAGATGGTCTTTTGCATAGCTTTTTGGCAAGATATGAAAGAAGTGACAATGCAGAAGTTATTCAAGCTTTTAGAACTATCAAAGGAGAGATATCAACCGAGAAAGTATTTATACCAAGCGCTAATGCAGAGTTTAAAATCGCTATTATAATACCCCAAGATAGTATCAAAAGCTACGCCGCAGTAGTATCAAATTCTGCTATCGCATACATGATAAGACAAAATGCGAATATAGATATTAAATTTTACAACATCGGTAACGAATCTACGGATAGTATAAGCGATGCCTTAACAAGAGCCAAAGCTGAAAACATAAGCTATCTGATAACTCCATTTACTCAAGTTGGAGTAGCGCATCTAAATAATCTGTTAGAAGATTCTATGCTCGCTTATATACCTACACTCCACTCTTCAACTCTGCCTAATTTAAAAGTAAATTTGATATTTGGCGGGATTGATTACAAAGAGCAGATTGCAAGACTTTTGGATTTTTCAAATGGCAAAAATGCTGCATTTTCGGACGGTAGCCTATTAGGAAGCACATTAAATAAATACTCAGAAGAGCTTAGTGGAGGTCTTGTATATCAAAACGAAATAGGAAATCAAACCGATCTTAAAAATTTCGTAGATAGAAACAGCAAGATAAACGAAGCTTCAATATTTTTAAATATTCCTATTTTAAAAACATCGCTATTAAGCTCGCAACTTAGAGTATATGATATAAATGCAACCAATCTATTAAGCACGCAGATAAACTATACTCCAAGCATATTTAAACTAACCCAACCGCAGGATAGAGAATTAATTTATATAGCAAATTCTCTCTCCGCCGTAGATAGTAGCCTTGATTCAAATAATAAAATTTTAGGACAAGATATCAACTTTAACTGGGTCGGCTACTCCACAAGCGTAGGAATGGACTACATCTATACCGCCTACTTAAATCAAAACGCACAAAAGCTATTTAGCGAGCGAATAGAAAATTCTCAAGTGATTTACAATACAAAAATTTTAAAAGCAGGCGAATCAAGCTTTATTCAAGCAGACGCGACGAGATAAACTCAAGCATCTGCTCGCTCATCTTCGCCATGCCCTTTTCGTTCATAAAAGCTACTGTCACATCGGCTTCAAAGAGCAGTTCAGGCTCGCACTTGCTCTTTAAATTTCCGACTTTATAAATTTGCTGATTAATAACAATAGAAACTTTTTTAACCTGCACGGCTTTGCTTCTAACCTCAATCATATCACCAAGTGTCGCGGGCTTTTTAAATTTGGCGTGAATTTCACTTACTACGAAATAGCCATCCTTACTAAACGGCTCTAAATCGGAGTTAAAAAACGCCTCGCTCCTTGCTCTTTCGCAAAATTTGATGTAGTTAGCGTGATAGACTATGCCTGCCGCGTCGGTATCTTCGTAGTAAATTCTAAATTTCATGTATTGCCTTTAGAAAATTCTAGATATTTAATAGTCTTCATAAATAATAGAACTTAATTTTAAACCATAAAAAAATTAATAAGATTTAAGCTCTTTTAATCTTACCCATGCTATCAGTTGGAGCACGAAAGAAGCCAAAATAAACAAATATCCTATGCCAAAGACCAAAGTTAAATATCCTGCAACCAAGAGCCAAAAACTATATATAAAAAACGGATCTCCGCTTAGTTTAGTAAGCTCTTTATAGTATTTAATTCCCACTATAAAGCCATATACAAATAAAACTAAGCCAATAGCTATCGGTATAAATCCTATACTGCTTCCATTAACTCCAAAAGCTATAGCAGGAATAATAGCAAAAATAACAATCATATAACCCGCCAACAAACATACACTCATCAAAATATAATTTTTAAGTATTGTATTGCTTCCTGTAACTTTTTTGATAGAAATCAAAGCAAACACCATAGCTACTATAGAAACAATACTAAACATAAAACCTATTGTAGGAACTGAGGATAAGATGCCCGTGGCTATGCTTATATAAACCTTTAATTTTATAGATTTTATATCATCTTGCTTTAACACATCAAGACTAAATTGAGTTTTTGTGATATATATCTCTTTTGCAAAACCGTCAACTATTTCAAAATCAACTTCTGCACCTATTAAAGAATCAATAGGTTTATTGTTTAAATTCTTAACATCTTCGACATCAAATCGATATCTAACGCCATCTTTTGCAGATATAATTCCGACATCTAAAATTTTACCTTGCATTTTCATCCCCTTGAGCTTAAAATTTATATAATTATATTAACAGATAATAAATTTCAAATTAATATTTATACTAAGTATTTTTTTTAATTTTTAGATCGCACCTTGCGCCACGCGTTACCATTAAAGATTGCTCATAAAAGATCAAAAGCGTCACAGAAACGCCCACTCCAAGCGCAAGAGAAACCGCAACGGTGGTTAGCGCATTATCAAAAAAGAGCATTAGGTAAGTGATCTTTTGGGAAACTTCACTGCTATTAGTAAAAGAAAACAGAGCCAAAATACTCTTGTAAGCGTAAATTCCCGGCACCATCGGTAAAAGCGCGGGAAAAGCTATGATCTCGGCAGGCACTTTTAATTTGCGTGCAAAAAATATCCCTAAAATTCCAACCAAAAAAGAGGCAAAAAGAGTCGCAATTGAGATAGAAAAAATTTCGCTCTTTAGCATCATAAACCTACTTGCATGAGCAAGTGCGGCAAGTGTCGCGGAGTAGATCAAAGTTCGCTTCGGAGGAGAGCTTGCATAAGCAAAGCCAAGCCCGGCAATCGCCGCAAAGAACGCATCCGTAAGAGTTAAAAAAATGAGATCAAACATTTAAAAGCTCTATATTTGAAATGGCAATCGTCATATAAACGCCTATTGCGATACAGATTATCAAAAGTCCGGTGTTTAGCCCTCTACTAATGCCAACGAGCGTGTTTTCGTTAAGTATGTCAAATACCGAATTTATAAGCAAAACGCCCGGCATCAAAAACAAAATGCTCGATCCAATCGCCACGTCAGGCGTATTTGAAACTCCAAGATAAACTCCAAGATAAGCGATAAAAGACGAGATAAAAGAGACTATTATGTATTGAATTTTTAAATTTATGCCAAATTTACTAAACAGATGTCTTAGATAAAATCCGATAAAAGTAGCCACAAAAACACTTGCCATCGAGCCTATATCTCCACCAAAGAGCTTGCAAAAAGCCGAATTTGCAAAACTCATCAAGATAAGTGATACGCCGAAATTTCGCTTAGTGTGGCTTATGATCTCATTAAAAAAGCTTCTTGCTCTTTTAAGCGAAATTTGCTCGTCATAAATTTGCCAGCTAAGAGCGCTCAGCTCGGATATGAGGTTAAAGCTGATAGGCATTGTAGCACTTGATTTTACGTATGTTCGGCGGATAGAATTATCATTTGGATCCATCACGCTTATAGTAAAGTGCTTTACAAAGATAGTAAGGCTCACGTCGTATCCGTAAGCGCGCGCTATCCTGCTTACGCAGCGATCTATGCGAGCCGTGTAAGTGCCTATGCTTAGCATCTTTGCCGCGTAGTCGATCAAAAAATCGGTCACCTCTTGGATATCGGGCTTTTCTTGCATAAATTTGCCTTAAGCCTCTTTTGCACGTGGAAATTTGATAAAAAAGAGCAAAAGCTGAGCAACCATCATCACTTTCATCACAAGCTCGCTTGCCTTATGCATCTGAAAAAACTCAGGCGTCGTGGTTCCTGCTTCACCCAAAGCCTGCGCGTTTAGCACGTAAGGGGTAAAATAAAAGACAAAAGATGTAGCTAGAGCAAAATTTATAAGCGCGAGCATAAAAGAGCTGAATTTTAGAGCAAACTTAACGTCGCTTCTAAGCATAAAAAGCTCGTAAACAAGTGCCAAAATCGCAACCACGATTAAAACGTAGTTAAATTTTACAAATATATTTGTCATCAAAAGTCCGCTTTGAAAATGTGTCAAAACGCCATCTCCTATGATACTCTGCGGATAAAAAAGTGTAGGCGCGATAAAAGCTCCTATTGAGATTTCTATGCCGATTAGAGCCGCTAAAAGCAAAAGATATAAACCTTTCATATTTTTCCTTTAAATTTGATATTTAAATTTGGCGACAAATCCCCTGTCAAAACCCGCCAAATCCTTATAAAATTTAGCCTCAAATCGGTTTATCTCAAGGGCTTTTGCCATACTTTCTTTTTGATCGTAACCCATCTCGCAAACGAGATTTTTTATATTACGGTTTCTTGCTTGCAAGATGATGTTTTTTAAAATTTCATCGCCGTTTTTACCGCCAAATAGCGCCTCATGCGGCTCATTTAGCACGAATTTGCTAAGCTTATAGCCGTCTGCTATATAAGGCGGATTTGAAACGACTAGATCAAATTCGCCACAAGCCTCGTCCATATAGGCGCAATGAATAAAATTTATGCGCTTTTCTACACCGAATTTAACGGCATTTTTATGCGCTAGCTTTAAAGCTTTTTCGTTTATATCGGTCGCCGTTATCAAGGCGTTTGAATTAAGTGCCAAGCATACACTTACAATCCCGCTTCCAACGCCTATCTCGCAAACTTTTGGAGCGTTAAATTCGCGTAAAATTTCAAGCGATTTTTCAACCAAGATTTCAGTCTCGGGACGAGGGATTAAAACTCCATTTTCAACTAAAAATTCAAGTCCGTAAAAGCCTGCTTTGCCCGTTATATACTCAAGCGGCTCGCAAGAGGCAAACCTATCAATAAGGGCAAAATACTCATCCTTATCCTGAAGCTCTTTGCTTAAATTTAAAAACACCCACTCTATGCTCACACCAAGATGATGCATAAGCAGGATTTTAGCAACTCTTGCGGGATTATCACATAAAGATGAAATTTGAGCGCTCGCCTCTTTTAGCGCCTCATCTATTCTCATTTTTTAGCTCATTTATACGCTCATAAAGGCTAGGATGCGAGTGATAGATAAAAGCATAAGCAGGATGCGCTTTAGGAAACGCCCTATTTTCACTAGCCAGCTTCTTAAGCGCACTTATCATGTCATCTTTACTCTTTACGCTTGCACCGAATTTATCCGCGCCAAACTCGTTCTTTCTGCTTACTGCCGAGATAACCGGGCTAAAAACGAAGCTAAAAATCGGCGAGAAAAGAAGTATAAATACGATTATCGCTCCGCCCTCTTTCTCAAGCCCAAGCGCGTTATATGCAGACGCAGGGATATTTCCAAACAGCGCAAACATCGCAAGCAGCATCACGGCACTAAGAGCTATCATCTTAAATAGATCCTTATGCTTAAAGTGTCCTAGTTCATGACCCAAAACGGCGATTATCTCATCTAGGCTAAGCTTTTTTATAAGCGTGTCAAAAAGCACCACGCGCTTTGTCGCTCCAAGTCCGCCAAAGTAAGCATTTAGCCTGTTATCTCGCTTGCTTGCGTCCATACTAAATACACCGCTACTTTTAAATCCGCAACTATCAAGCAGTCCTTCTATAGAGCTTTTAAGCTCACCTTCTTCAAGAGGTTGCATCTTGTTAAAAAGAGGCGCGATTATAGTCGGATAGATCAAATTTATCATTAAAACTATCACAAAGCTAAGAGAAAAAGCCCATAACCACCAAAGCTCGCCCAAAAAATCGATACAAAGCAAGATAAGCCAGACAAAAAGCGAGCCGAAAACAAGAGTTAAGGCAAGAGCTTTTAAAGTATCCATTATAAAAATTTTTGGAGTCGTGTTTGAAAATCCGTGCTTTTTATCCTTGACAAAGGTTTCATATACGCCAAACGGCAACTCAAGAATAGAGGATATGATTATAAAGCTCATCACAAAGATGATATTTTCGCTTACAGAGCCACCTTTAAGCGTGATATCTGCTAAAAATTTAAGCCCCCAAAACGCCCAGATCATAAATATACCCAAATGATAAACAAGGCTTGCTATCTGAAATTTTTGGTTTGCGATAGCTATTTTAGCCGCACTTTTATACTCTTCCTCGCTAAGCACGACAGCTTTAGCCTTACTCTCTTTAGCTATAAAATTTATCTGCAAAAACGCCAGATAAATTTTAACCAAAGTGTATATAAAAAATATAGTTATTAAAAGATTAAACATCTATTTCCTTATTATAAATTATAAATTTTGCAAAATACTATCAAAATTTAGTAAATCATTTCAAAAAATTGTCGTAAAAACTGCTTGCAAAAACGATCAAAATCACAAACGGAATTATATATTTTACATACAAAAACCATAAGTTGATTATCTTTTTGTGATTTTCGCTTCCTTGTAAAATTTCAGCCTTCGCCTCATCCTTTAAAACCCAGCCGACAAATATCGCACAAAGTAAAGACGTAAGCACGAAAAATATCGTCGCACTTATGGCGTCATAAGCATCAAAGATATTTTTACCGAAAATTTTTACTTCGCTTAGCAAATTCGTAGCCATTAAAGAAGGTAAATTTCCAAGCACAAAAATAGCCGCTAGCACTATCAAAATCGCTTTTTTGCGATCTATTTTCATCTTTTCTTGAAGTGTGGTTATAAGCACTTCATAAATAGGAAGCGAAGTAGTAAGAGCCGCTATCATAAGCAATGTAAAAAACGTAACCGCAAAAACGCCTCCAAACGGCATGTGCGAAAATACTATCGGAAGGCTTTTAAACACAAGGCTTGGCCCGCTATCAGGCGTTACTCCGAAGCTAAAAAGCGAAGGAAATATCATAAAGCCCGCAAGCACGGCTATAACGGTGTTTAAAATTCCAGTTATAACCGAAATTTTAACCAGCGCCTCGTCTTTTTTAACAAAGCTAGAAAGCGTTATCATCACGCCAAATCCAAGCGAAAGCGCAAAAAACACCTGCCCAAGTACATCTATAAAAAGCTTCATGCTGATCTTTGAAAAATCAGGCGTGAGATAAAATTTAGTCCCTTCCATAGCTCCTTCAAGAGTTATGTTTTTAACCACCATTGTAATCATAAGCAAAAAGAGTATCGGCATGAGATACTTAGCCGCCTTTTCGATCCCTTCAACCGCGCCTTGAGTTAAGATGATGTAATTTACCATAACAAAAACCAAGGTAGCAAAGCCGACTGCAAAAGGATTATTTACGATATTTTGCTCATAAAACGCACTTGTCGTGGCAAAATCAACAACTTTTGCAAGATCAAGCGACCCAAATAAAATTTGCGCTATATAATTTAGCACCCAGCCGCCTATAACCATATAATAAGCCATTATCCCAAAGGCTCCCGCCAAGCTCATATAGCCTGCCAATCGCCAAATTTTGGCTATCTTTTTACTGTTTACAACACCGCTAAAAGAGTCTATGACATTTACTTTAAGGCGCCTTCCGATAGCGTTTTCAACTAAGATCATCGGAATTCCTATGACGATCATAGCTATACAAAAGGTAAGCACATACGCCCCGCCTCCGTTTTGACCGACCAGATAAGGAAACCGCCAAGTCGCGCCAAAACCGACCGTAGCGCCCGCAATAGCAAGTATATAAGTAAGTCTTGAACTCCAAGATCCTCTTTTCATAAATCATCCTTCAAAAAAAGGGTGATTATATAAAAATTTACTTAAATTTAAGCCTACACGCCTCTAATGGTATGCAAAAACTGCATGTGTTTGCGGTACTGCTCGACGATATCGTTTATGATAGTAGCCTCGCTCCAGCCGAGTATATCATAGTCTTGTCCGCCCTCTTTTAAAAACACTTCGGCTCTGTAATACAAATCATCCCCTTCAAGAGCTCTGGTGTAATCATGGCTTTCCATTCTAACCAGCTTTACTCCGTAGCTAAAGTCCATCTCATCGCCAAGCCCTACGATCAAATTTATAAAATTTCGCTTTTCGTCCTTTGAAATTTTAGCTTTCAGCCCGTTTTGTTCAAATTCGACCCTAACTTCTTCAAAGACTTTTTCGATAACCTCGCTTATAAATTTGTCCGCGTTTTTCTTGTTTGGTAGCGATATGATCGTTTTTAACCTCTCTTGCCAAGTTTTAGACATCTCAGAAACGGGCATGTTGGCTAAATTTCTACTTTGTTTTTTTATAAGATCTACCCTAAGAGCCTGAAAAAGCCCGTAAATAGCTACTAAAAGCGCAATAGTAAAAGGAAGTGCGGAAGCTATAGTCATAGCTTGAAGCGAAGCTAGTCCTCCACCAAGCATAAGAAAACAAGACACAACGCCAATCGCCGCTCCCCAGAAAATTTTCTGCCAAAGAGGAGTGTTGTCTTTGCCGTTTGAACAAAGCATATTCATAATCATCGCCGCAGAGTCAGCCGAAGTAATGAAAAATATCGCGATCATAATCACGGCTATAGTGCCAAGCAGACTTGAAAATTTAAAGCTATCTAAAAACATAAAAAGAGCCGATGCGGTGTTTGAATTTGCAGCTTCGGCGAGCTCGCTAAATCCGTTTTGAACAAGAGTTATAGCGCTGTTTCCAAAGAAAGTCATCCACATAAAGGTAAATCCCGTAGGCACCAAAAGTGCTCCTACGACAAACTCTCTTATCGTTCTGCCCTTTGAAATCCTAGCGATAAAAAGCCCTACAAAAGGCGACCAAGAGAGCCACCATGCCCAGTAAAGAAGCGTCCAACCGCCAAGCCAAGAGCTGTTTGCTTTTTGATACGCGTAGAGGTTAAAGGTATTTGAGATAAGCGTGGATACGTAGTTGCCGCTATTTTGCACGAGCCTTTGAAGAAGATCGGTGGTATTTCCTAAAAACAATATAAAAAGCATAAATATAATAGCCATAATGATGTTTGAATTTGAAAGAATTTTTATACCCTTATCCACTCCGCTTGCGGCTGAAACTGTAGCTAGCAGACACAATATAACAAGCAAAGTTATATGCATACTAGGAGCTCCAAATACGTGAGTAAGTCCTGCATTTACCTGCACGACTCCATATCCAAGAGAGGTAGCCACTCCAAAAAGTGTCGCAACCACTGCAAAAACGTCTATCACATCTCCGATTTTGCCGTAAATTCGCTCGCCTATAAGCGGATAAAAAGCCGATCTAAGAGTAAGAGGCAGATTGTGTCTATACGCAAAAAATGCAAGTATAAGCGCGACGATGGCATAAGTAGCCCAAGCACCCACACCCCAGTGAAAGAAAGTGATATTCATAGCAAGCTTGGCAGCCTCCATGCTTTTAGGCTCTCCGACTGGTGGGTTAAGATAGTGCATAAGCGGCTCGCTAACGCCAAAAAACACAAGCCCTATACCCATACCTGCAGCAAAGAGCATGCCAAACCAAGATAAATTCGCATATTCGGGCTTTGAGTGATCGGCTCCTAGTTTTATATCTCCAAATTTGCTAAATCCAAGCATAATAACACAAAGCACGATAATGGCGATAGCAAGCACATAAAACCAACCGAATTTGATAGTGATGAAATCCTGCATGGATTTAAAAAATTCGCTTGATCCCTCAGGAAAAACAACAGAAAAAATAGCAATCATAAATATGATAAATACCGATGGATAAAATACGGATGTGTTAAATTTCGAGTTTTTTATAAAGGTCATAAATCTCCTTGTTTATTTTAAGCTTGCTTTTAACTTACTTGAATTTTGTAAATAAGTCAAATAAATTATAAATGTAAAGCGTATTAAATCCTTAAATTTAGGGAAAGTAACAGCCAAATTTCATTCCGCTAAATTTTGATAAAGAGTTTTATAAAGTATTTTTAGAAGCAATGCAAATTTGAATTTGTATAAATTTCCAAATTTTGCTTTTAGGCTCTATTTTTGGGATATAAATTAAATTTAGCGGCTTTAAATTTCAATCCTTAGATTTGTAAAATTTGAAATTTTTAAAATTCTAATCAATATTTTTTATTATTTAAGAAATATTTTATTTTAAATAAGTATAATTCCGAAATAATAAATTTTATTAAAAGGAAAAAATTATGAGACAACTAACAACTACTTCGGGCAATCCAATCGCCGACAACCAAAACTCGCTAACTGCAGGTGCTCGTGGCGGCGTTATGATGCAAGATTATCAACTAATCGAAAAACTTGCTCACCAAAACAGAGAGAGAATCCCTGAAAGAACGGTTCACGCTAAAGGTAGCGGTGCATACGGCGTACTTGAGATAACTAACGACATATCTAAATATACAAAAGCTAAAGTTCTTCAAAAAGGCGAGAAAACAAAGCTATTTTTACGCTTTTCGACAGTTGCAGGCGAAGCCGGAGCTGCTGATGCAGAGCGCGACGTAAGAGGATTTGCGATCAAATTTTATACAAAAGAAGGCAACTGGGACTTAGTAGGAAACAACACACCTATATTTTTCTTAAGAGATGCTTACAAATTCCCTGATTTCATCCACTCTCAAAAGAGAGATCCTCGCACACACCTACGCTCAAACGAAGCAGCATGGGATTTTTGGAGCTTAAGCCCTGAAACGCTTCACCAAGTAACGATCCTAATGAGCGATAGAGGAATTCCTGCAAGCTACAGAACTATGCACGGATTTGGAAGCCACACTTATAGCCTAATCAACAAAGACGGCGAGAGATTTTGGGTAAAATTCCACTTCAAATCACGCCAAGGAATTAAAAATTTAACCAATAAAGAAGCGGCCGATATCGTTGCAAACGACAGAGAAAGCCACCAAAGAGACTTATATGAAAATATAGAAAAAGGCAATTTCCCAAGCTGGGATTTCAAGATCCAAATAATGACTGACGAGCAAGCTAAAAAGCTACCTTTCAGCCCGTTTGACTTAACAAAAACATGGTCTCATAAAGATTTTCCACTGATTGAAGTAGGTGTTATGACTCTAAATGAAAACCCTAAAAACTACTTCAACGAGGTTGAGCAAGCGGCATTTAGCCCGTCAAATATAGTTCCTGGCATAAGCTTTAGCCCTGATAAGATGCTTCAAGCTAGAATTTTCAGCTATCCTGACGCTCAAAGATACAGAATCGGAACTCACTACGCACAGCTTAAAGTTAATCAACCTATAAACGAGATAGGTACTTATACAGTTGGCGGCGCTATGAATAACGGCATGTACGAGATCGAAGACAAGGCTTACTATGAGCCAAACAGCTTTGGCGGTGCTAAAGAAAACGCTGATTTCCTAGAGCCTGACATGCAGCTTGAAGGCGTGATGAAAAGATATAACCACAGAGATGAGGATAGCGATTATTACAGCCAACCAAGAGATTTGTTTAACCTAATGAACGACTGCCAAAAATCTCAGCTATTTAACAATATAGCAGAGAGTATGTGCGGAGTAAGCGACTTCATAGTTGAGCGCGCACTTGGACATTTTGAGAAAATTTCACCAGCTTATGCAGCAGGCGTTAAAGCCGCACTTAAGAAATAAGTTATGAGTGATAGAAATTTAGAGATTAGCAAAGAAGAAGAGGCAAGGTATAACGAACTTTGCCTCATGGCGCTCGATTTTGCTAGAAAAGACGAAGTAAGCGAGCTTGAAAAGATGATCAAGGCTGGACTAAATGTGAATTTAAAATCCTCTAAAGGCGATACGCTCCTCATGCTTGCAAGCTACAATAACTCCATAAATACCGTAAAAATGCTAATAGCAAACGGCGCACAGGTAGATGAGCGAAACGACAGAGGTCAAACTCCTCTTGCAGGAGCTGCGTTTAAGGGATATTTAGACGTAGTAAAAGCTCTGGTTGAAGCAGGTGCGGACATAAACGCAAACAACGGAATGGGCGCAACGCCTCATACCTTTGCCGTGATGTTTGGTAGAAGCGAAGTCGCAAAATATCTACTAGCCGCAAATAAAAAGCCAAGTTTGCTAGCTAAGATAAGTTCAAATTTGCTATCTCTTTTTAGCAAGAAGGCTTCATAGTATTCCAAATTTAAGAGAGCTTCGGCTCTCTTAAATTTTTATTTACTTAAAAACCCATATTATAAAACATTTTTAAAGATTAGATAAAAATATAATATTTATAATAAGATTGTGTAATTTTAGTAAATTTTCATATTCTTTTTACATAGTTAATACTATTTTATAAAATTTTAAAGATCATTTTAATTATAATCTCTCTAAATTCTAAGCAAAAGGAGATTGTATGAACTCTTTGGTCTTGATGTTTATAGGCTTTGCAGCCTTTATAGCTGGATTTTTTATATACTCGAAATTTATAGCCGAAAAGATACTAAGGCTTGATCCAAATTTCAAAACCCCTTCACATGAATTTGAAGATGGGGTAGATTACGTTCCTACGAATAAATTTGTATTATGGGGACATCACTTTACCTCTGTTGCCGGTGCTGCACCTATTGTAGGGCCTGCTATTGCCGTTATTTGGGGCTGGGCGCCTGCATTTTTATGGGTTATACTAGGAACGGTGTTCTTCGCAGGAGTTCATGATATGAGTGCAATTTGGGCAAGCGTGAGAAATAAAGGCTACTCAATAGGTACGATTTCAGGTCAAATTCTAAGCAAACGTGCTAGAAGCCTTATGATGGTAGTTATATTCTTACTTTTACTTATGGTCAATGCCGTATTTGCCGTTGTAATCGCAGGTATGATGATAAAAACTCCATCAGCAGTAGTTCCGGTATGGGGTGCTTTGGTGGTTGCATTTTTTATAGGACAGGCGATATACAAATTTAAATTAAATTTGCCTTTGGTTTCTTTAGTAGGTGTTATTGCGCTATATTTTCTGATATATATAGGACCTAGTATGCCGGTATCTTTACCAGACAATGTGCTTGGACTAGATGCCAATGCCGCTTGGATCGTGATTTTGTTTATCTATGCGGCAGTTGCTTCCATGCTTCCTGTATGGATGCTACTTCAACCAAGAGATTATATAAACGGTCTTCAGCTATTTGTGGGGCTTATAGCTCTTTATGTATCTTTTGTTATAGTATCACCTGATATAGTTGCTCCGGCATTTAATTCAAATTTACCTGCTGGAACTCCATCTATGTTCCCTCTACTTTTTGTAACTATAGCTTGTGGTGCGATTTCAGGATTTCATGGCTTAGTCTCAACAGGAACTACGGCAAAACAAATAAAGAGCGAACCTGATGCTAGATTTGTAGGATACTTCGGAGCCATAGGAGAAGGATTACTAGCACTCGCCGCCATCCTTGCAGTAACTGCTGGTTTTGCTAGCCTATCTGAGTGGGAGGCTGTATATAGCGCATTTGGCAAGGGCGGAATAGGAGCATTTATAGACGGCGGAGGAAAAATTATGAGTATGGGTATAGGGCTGAGTCCTGAACTCTCGGCTACTATGCTAACCGTTATGGCTGCTCTATTTGCAGGAACCACTATGGATACCGGAGTTAGACTTCAAAGATATATATTTCAAGAGTGGGGAGAGGTATATAATCTAAATATATTAAAAAATGGAAATGTGGCTACGCTTTTTGCAGTAGGCTCATGTCTGCTTCTTGCATTTGGAGCTGGTGGAGCTGACGGCAAAGGTGGTATGATAATATGGCCTTTATTTGGTACTACAAACCAACTAATGGCAGGACTTACTCTGCTAATTATCACAGTTATGGTAATGAGACAAAAAAGCGCTATAAGATACACTCTGATACCTTTAGTATTCTTGCTTTTTGTTACAATAGCGGGACTACTATTGCAGCTTGTAAGTTTTTACAATAAAGGAAATTGGCTACTAATCTTCCTTGATTGTATTATCTTAATAGCTACTATCATGGTGTGTTTAGAGAGCTTTGCTATCCTCAAGAAGGAATTTGTAAAACAATGATAGAGAAGATAAAATCTTTTTTAGAAGGGCTTGACGAATACTATCAAGCCCCTTACAGAAGTGCACTAACAAAGAGTTATCAAGAAGAAAATGATTTTTTTATGCTTATGGCTTTTGCTGAAAGCCTTGGCGTCCAAAACCCTGCAAGTTTCTATACTATAGAACTTTTACCGTTTTTATTAGAAGAATTTCACGCATGGCATAAAAGAATGGGCATGCAACACTCTCCAATAGAGCATTTTGGATGTTGCTAGAATCTATCACGCCTATAATCTTTGTCGGTGGAAAAGGCGGAGTAGGAAAAACCACCATATCTTCATCCATAGCTTCAAAGCTAGCAAATTTAGGTAAAAAAACACTAATTATCTCAACGGATCCGGCTCATAGCCTATCTGACGCGCTAAATGTAAAACTTAGCAGCAAAATAGTAAATGTAAGCTCAAATTTAGACGCTCTTGAGCTTAATCCTGATGAAATAGTAAATGAGCATTTTAAAAACATAGAGGATACCTTAAAAAGCTACGCGAAGCCGGAGATGTTTCCAAAGATAAAAGAGCATTTAGAGCTTTCAAAAGAGACTCCGGGAGCCCAAGAAGCTGCACTTTTAGAAAAAATTTGCTCTCTTTTAGTGCAGAGAAAAGATTATGAGCATATAGTCTTTGATACCGCACCCACAGGACATACCATTAGACTTCTAGCCATGCCTAGCGTAATGTCGGCTTGGACAGAGGGGCTAATGAAGCATCAAAAAAAGCGCGATGAGGTGACGGACGCAGCAAAAGTATTTTGGAAAAATAAACCAGAATATGAATTTAATCCATTTGCACCAAGTAAAGAGATGAGATGGAAAAAAGCCGTAGCAAAACTAGAAGAACGAAAGAGTCTATTTCTAAAAGCAAATGAGATTTTACAAGATAAAAATTTAACATCCATATATCTTGTGATGATACCAGAGACCCTGCCTCTTTATGAGACTCTAAGAGCATATGAGACTCTTAAAAAATTTGCTATTAATGTAGGCGGAATTTTTATAAATCAAATAATACCTCAAGAACAAAATAGTGAGTTTTGGCAAAATAGGGTTAATAGACAGAGTGAAATTTTATCTCAACTAAACAAAAATCTTCCAAATGCAAAAAAGATACATGTAAAGCTAAGTTCAAACGATCTTAGAGGTATAAAAGAGCTTAAAAATATAAATTTTGAGTTTTAAAAGGATTAGCCGCGCCTATATGGCACGGCTAAGATTTATTACCAGTCAGTTGGATCTAACGGCTCGTTTGGAGTAAAGCTACATTCGTTGCCTTTGCATTTTACAGCTGCATCTATATATAGCCCTTTTTGAAAGCCTCCCTTTTTAGCCTTTCCGTAAGCCTCAAGAGAGCGTCCGCCTGCTGAGCAGTGGAATATCACATATGTATCAGGAATTTTTGACAAGAATGTCTTTGTATCATTCTCTTCAATAGATACATGTAAAGAGCCAGGTACAAATCCAGCAGCTCTCTCTTCGCTTCTTCTTACGTCAACTATTGTTACGCCTGCTGGAAGTTTTTTGTAGTTTTCTACAAACCACGCTCCATCTACAGAGCCCTCGTCTAGTCCTTTTTTAACAGGTCCCATAAACGGTTTGCTTAGTTTTGTTACAGCTCCGCCTGCAGCAACCTTCTCTTCTCCACCTTTAGTAGTTTTAAGTCCCGCTTGTTTCCATGCAGGAAGGCCTGCTGAGTAGTTAGAAACCTTTGTATATCCTAGAGAGACTAGTTTTTGAGCTACTACGTGAGATTTTTTACAATCATATCCTTGGCAGAATGTTATGATAGGTGTATTTTTATCAGTTGGAAAGCGTCCCATAAGAGTAGGAATATCTGTATCGTTTACAGATATGGCTCCAGGTATAGACTCGGCTAAAAATTTAGCATATGGTCTAGCATCTATCAAGAATGCACCGTTAGCATCAAATGCATTTTTAACTACAGATGTACCAACCTCTATATAATCTTTTTTAGACCACTCAGGATATCCAGCTTGATATAGTTTTACATTTTTATATCCAGCCTCTTTTAACATTGCCGCTACTTTAGGACTCTTTGCGCAATCCCAGCCTTGGCAAAATACTATTATCTCTTTATCTTTTGGAGTGCCATCTATTCTCTTTACGTGATCTTTAAAGTCCGTATCGTGAATTTGAATACTAGAAGGTATTGTTCCAGCGTTATAGTGCCTGTCAGGTCTTGCATCTATAAACAAAGCCTCGGTCGCACCTCTCATACCGCTACCTAGTTTGCTTCTAGTATATTTATAATCAACTACTTCAAGCTTATGCTTGTTTATTAAAGATTGAACAGCCTCTGTAGGCTTAGTCGCTATAGCTTGTGCGGCTACAGAAGATGACATACTCGATGTGCCAGTTGCGCAACCGGTTAATAATAAAGCCGCACCGAGTATAATAGCACCAACAAATTTTAAACGCATATATTCTCCTTTTTTAAAATAATATTTTTATGTTTTACTTTATTTAAATTCTTCCCGGAAGCATTCCGTGATATATCATTGGTTTCATTAGGTAAACTTTAAGTAACCACATTAGCCAACGCTCCTGCGTAGGATCAAGCGGGAATGAAGGCGCAGGCTTGCCAGACCAGTCAAATTCCGCAAACATAACAGTGCCTATGCTTGTTATAAACGGACAAACAGTGTATCCGTCATAAGCTGCAGGCAGTTTATCTTTTTTCTCCATTACGGCTATTAAATTATCAACAACAACATGGTATTGTTTTCTAGCGCTTCCACCTGTCTTTCCTAAAGGAACGGCAGCGCAATCTCCTATCGCAAATACATTTGGATATTTTATATGCTGAAGCGTCTCTTTATGGGCAGGAACCCAACTAGCAGGTGAACCTAGTGGAGATTTGCCTACCGCATCGGGGGCTTTTTGAGGCGGTACTATATGTAGGAAATCAAATTTCTTAGTGATTCTCTCACTTTTTTTGATCATCTCATACTCTTCTAAATCTTTATCCCACTCGCCTTTTTCCATCCATGTCTTCTCAAGAGTTGCAACTCTATTTTCAGTATCAACGGCAACAAGCCTTGTTTTAAAATCCCACTTAAAATCACGCTCTTTATACTGTTTTTCAATAGCCTCGGCATATTCTGGAACGCTAAATAATTTATCGCTATTTGTATAAAATAGCATCTCTACCTTATCTCTAACTCCAGCTTTTTTGATTAGATCGTGAGCGATATACATTATTTTTTTAGGAGCGCCACCACATTTAATGGCTGTAGGAGAGTCTGTAAATATAAGCTGCAGCTTCTCGCCTCCTTTGATTTCTTTAGCTTTTTTTATGATATCCTGGATTCCTTCATAAGTATCCACGGAACCATCTGCAAAATAAAGAGAATATACACCATTTTTACCTATTTTTTTGCGAACAACATCGCTATTGCCCAGAGTTGTTATCTCGCCTTCCAATCCTTCAATAGCACCATAATTAAGAGTAACACCCATAGCCACAACAAGATAGTCGTATGAAACTTCACTACCATCTTCTAAAATTACTTTATTGTTATCCGGATCAAAATTTTTAGCAGCTTTTTGTATCCACTTAGCGTCTTTTGGTATATAATCTTTTGTCTGATATATAATATCTTCTTTCTTATAAACACCTGCGGAAATAAGAGTCTGTCCAGCCTGATAAGATACCGAAATAGGATTAGGCTCTATAATAGTTACGTCTGGATTCTTTAGCTTTTTGCAAAGCTTTGCAGCCGTAGCAATTCCCGACAATCCACCTCCAACTATTACGATTTTACCTGTTGCAGAAGAAGCTTCGGCATTGGTAGGGGCTACCGTATTTGCAAACACACCAGCAGCTACAGGGGATATCGCTATAAGTTTCATCGCATCACGACGACTTATCTTATGACCCTCTTTCTCAAGTTCTTCAAGAACCTCATCAATAATCTTGTTTGAGTCCATAAAGCGCTCCTTTGAGTTAATATTTATTTTAAATTTTTATATTTTAAAATTTTAGATTACACTAATATTTTAAGAAAGTATAAAATTGTATCATTATGTTATTTGATTAATATGTGATATAGTCACATATTATTTACCAAATATTAAGATATGATTTCATACTCAAAAATTTAAGTTTTTATCTTAGAATAAACAACTAAAATATATTTAAGGAGAAAATATGTTCTTAAACAAAAAAACATCAGCTTCAATGCTAACAAAGTTTGCATCCATAGCATTTGCCGCACTAGTTAGTCTAGGCTTAACAGTAAGTAGCGCTTCAGCCGATCATGCGCGCGGACAAAAGCTATATCTTAAATTTATGAAAGACGCTACGGGCATTAAAGGCGACGCTTTTGCCGCTCAGCACACTATAGCCGAGTGGAAAGCTCTTTGCGAAAACGGCGCAGAAGGACTTATAAAAGAGTATTCACAAAAATATCCAGGCGCAGCAGAGTTTTTACAAGGATCGCAGTTTAAGAAATTTCAGCCTGATATCTGCGATTTTGTGATCCATTACGCAAAAGATAGCGGCAACGTTCCTTCTTGCTGATTTAAATTTAAAGGAGCGAATTTAAGCTCCTTTTACTGCCTATTACTTTATAATACACACAATAATATCAAATCAATTTATAATATTAAACATCAAAGGAGCATCAAATGAAATTAACAAAATTTACGGCTACTTGCTTATTGGCATTAGGTTTTCTAAGCTTAAATTTAAGTGCTAAAGACACGTATGATTATACGACTGATATGGCGATAGCAAATAGCATTATCAATCCTAAAATTTTGGAGGATGACATTAAAAATTTACAAAAAAAATGTGCAACTGAAGATAACGAAGACTATTGTTTAGCAGCAGAAAGAAATAAAGTCATCTTAAA
This sequence comes from Campylobacter sp. RM16190, assembly GCF_012978835.1. NCBI lineage: Bacteria > Pseudomonadati > Campylobacterota > Epsilonproteobacteria > Campylobacterales > Campylobacteraceae > Campylobacter > Campylobacter sp. RM16190. The sequence goes on from NZ_LIWS01000003.1 coordinate 137,149, forward strand.
TAAAGGCGATTTTGAGAAATTTTACACAAAGACAGTGCCTGAGTATTGCTATAAAAAGAAGGTGATGGGTGCTTGCAAAATTATAGCTACTGACTTGATAGCTGCCAAGTTATACAGAGAAACAGATGAGCATTATGTTATAAAAGCGGCAAAAGAGATTATAGCCGATAAAGAGGCTACTAATATGCTTAAATTTGGCTGCGAGAAATTAAGCGATAAAGGACAATGCACTTATCTATCTTTAATGTATGCCGAATTAGGCGATATGGACAACGCTAAAAAATACGGCGCACTAAAGAAAAAGGCTACTAAAGGTCATAGAGAGTTTGATGCGATAGGAATTGATGGTTACAGGTGGGGTAATCATTATTATATCTATAAAGAAAAAATGTATGGTAGCGGAAGATGAAACTTTCTCTCTCCCTGATAATATCGGCTCTTATGGTATCGGCTGCTTTAGTGGCTGATACCTCTTTTAAAGAGAGCGTCTATCTTGAAGCTAAAATGCTTGATGAAAGATTTAACATAGACAAAGATATTATCTTGGCTTACGCAAAGACGGAAACTGATTTTCAGCCGTATGTTATAGCCCTAAAAACCAAAAACCCTGATTTTACGCATTGGGTATTTCAACAAGTGGGCTATAAAGCAAAAAAGAGTAAAAATTTACCCTATGTCAGTGTTTTTCCGGCTGATGTTAAGAGCGCGGAATTTTTATATGATTTTATGATAATGAATAAAAAGGCGTTAGAAATAATTGACTATGACTTTGGACTAATGCAGCTTAATACAAGAACGATTGCAGGCTACGGAATAGACCAAGCAGGAGAAAAGGAGTTATATCTGGACTATAAAAAGAATATGCTTTATGGTGCAGATATAATTTAAGATACTTTAAATTTAACTATCCAAATTTTCAGCAATTTCTAAAACTTCAAAATACTCTTCTTCTAAAATTTCAAGCTCTTTTTTGGCAGCTTCAAGCTCTTCATAAAGCTTTGTTAGTCCTATCTTTTGATAGACATTTGGATCGCTAAGTCCTTCGTTTAACTTTGAAATTTGAGCCTCTAAGGTAGCGATCTTATCAGGGTGATTTTGCAAAATTTGATTTTCTTTATAGCTTAATTTTCTACTCTTGCTCTTTTGTTTTTCAGCTAAATTTTCACTATCCGCACTCATCTGAGCTTCAAATTTATCAAGCTCGTTAAGCTCGTCTTCAAGCTCAAGATAGACGCTGTATTCTTGGTGCACAACTTCGATTTTAGTGCCCTCAAAAGCCCAAAGCTTGGATGAAATTTTATCCACAAAATACCTATCGTGACTAACTAGCAAGATAGCGCCTTCAAAGCTTTGCAAGTAGTCTTCTAAGATATTTATAGTAGCTATATCAAGGTCGTTTGTCGGCTCATCAAGCACGAGCACATCATATTCGCCTGTAAAAAGTAGCGCTAACGCGACGCGGTTTTTCTCGCCGCCGCTTAGCACGCCGATAGGCTTATCCAAAAACTCCTTTGGAAACAAAAAATTTTTAAGATAGCCGTAAACGTGCATATTTCGACCGCGCACCTGCACTCTATCGCCACCGTTTGGGCAAAAGACTTCGATCAGGCTCTTTTCATCGCTTAGAGCACTTCTTGCCTGATCAAAGTAGCCGATCCTAACATCACCGCGCTTTATCTCGCCGCCGCTTTGCTTTTCTAGTCCAAGCAAAATTTTAAGCAAGGTGCTCTTGCCACTTCCGTTTCGTCCGACTATAGCTATGCGCTCGCCTTGCAAAACCCTAGCGTCAAATTTCTCAAACAGCACCTTATCGCCAACACTTTTACCTAAATTTTTAATCTCAAACAGCATTTTCTTGCGGTTTGTCGAGTGAGCTTGGTTAAAGTTTTTACTCGCTCGCTCAAGCTCAAGCCTTACTCTTCGTATGACGCCCGGGTTTTTCTTAGCCTCTTCGCGCATCTGCATGACACGCTCTTTGCGCCCTTCGTTGCGTTTTAGCCTTGCTTTTACACCTCGTCTTAGCCACTCCTCTTCGCTTTTAAGCTGTTTTAGCAAAGTCTCGTGAGATTTGGCCAAAGAGAGTAAAATTTCCTCTTTTTTGGCTAGGTAGTTAGCATATCCGCCCTCAAAACTACGAAGCTTGCCATCCTCAACCTCAACGCTTCTAGTCGCCAAAGCATCGATAAAATAGCGATCGTGGCTTATAAATACGATAGTTTGCTTTGAGCTTTTAAGCATCTCTTCAAGAAAGCGCACCATATATACATCAAGGTGGTTTGTCGGCTCATCAAGCAATAGCACGTCAGGCTTTTTAAGTATGAGCGCACCTAGTGCCACGCGGCGAATCTCTCCTCCGCTAAGGCTTGAAACCGCCCTATCTTCATACTCTTTTAACTTAAATTCGACCAAAACCTGCTCGATCTTTCGCTCAATCTGCCAGCCGTCTTTTGCCTCGATAAATTTTATAAGCTCATCTTGTCTAGCATGAAGCTCTTTGTCATTTGGTCTATTTGCAAGCTTTTCAAGAACCGCTGCATATTCCTCTCTAGCGTCAAATATCTCTTTAAGCTCCAAATTTAGCGTCTCTTTTACGCTTGCGCCTTCGCTGAAATTTGGATTTTGCGCAAGCATTTGCACAGATATTGCGTTTTGCACCACTCTTCTGCCCGTATCAGGCTCGACTAGACCGCCTATAAGCTTCATAAGCGTGCTTTTACCACTTCCGTTTTTACCTATGATAGCGATTATCTCGCGCTCATTTACGCTAAAATTTACCTGATTTAATATCTCGTTTGGACCAAATTTTTTACTTACATCTATTAGATCGACTAACGCCACAAAAAGCCTTGATTAAAATGAAATTTGCTTACTAAGCGCAATTATACAAAGTGTAAGAGCCATCGGCACATAAACATATCTACCTATGCTATACCAAAGATCACCCTGCTTTTTAGCTGCGCCCATGTTTATCTCATCCACAATCTCATCTTTTTTTATTATCCAAAACCAAGATACCGCTCCGATAACCGCTCCGATTGGAATAATATAGATAGAGACAAAATCCATCCAAGGCCCCCAGCTTGATATAGCCTCCATATTTACGCCTATTCCAAAACATATAACACAAAGAGCTATCAGCATAGGAGCGCGCTTAATATTTGGAAATTTGTGCATGATAGATTCTGCTACCGCTTCAAACATATTTTGCAAAGAGCTAATGCCTCCAAAGATTACAGCAGTAAATAAAATAATGGCAAAAATTTGTCCACCAGGCATATCTTGTAAAATTTTAGGAAGTGTTACGAAAAGTAGCCCTGGTCCTGCCGCAGGATCCATTTTGTAAGCAAAAACAGCAGGTATCATCACAAGCGCTGCAACAAGTGCGGCGATAGTATCAAAAATAGCCGTCTTTTTAGCAGAATCTACAACATCCTCTTGTTTAGAAAGATAAGCGCCATAAACTATCATTCCAGAACCCGTAATAGAAAGTGAGAAAAATGCTTGTCCCATCGCTGCAACCCAAACCATAGGATCGCCTAGCTTAGCCCAATCGCCTTTAAATATAAATTTATATCCCTCAAAAGCACCGTCAAACATGGCTACTCTAATCGCCAAAATAAAAAATAGTATGAAAAATAGAGGCATCATAATTTTGTTTGTTTTTTCTATACTTTTAGCTCCGAAAAATAGAGTAAAAAGTGTACCTGCAACAACTATAAAGTGAAAAGGAACTACCGAGTAACTACTTAACGCGAAAGATTCAAACCATGTATTTGTATCAACACTCATTAAAGAGCCTGTTACCGCTTGAAACAAGGCCTTTAAAACATAAGCGATAATGACAGCATAGCCTATTGCTATACACATAGATCCTGCAAGAGGTATCCAGCCTACGATCTTTCCAATCTTACCAAGCCCGCGAGTGTTAAAGGCAAATTCATAAGAGCCTAGAGTACCGGTTTTTGCGCGTCTTCCTATAGCATACTCAGCAGAAAGACCAACATAAGAAAATATGGCAACAAAAAATAGATATATGAGCAAAAATGCCCCACCGCCATTTGTGCCGACCTTGTAAGGGAAGCCCCATACGTTAGCCATACCTACGGCAGATCCGACGCAGGCTATAATAAATGCCCAGCGAGAGGTGAAACTTTTCTTTTCCATTTTTTACATCCATTAAGTTGAAGATTTTAAAAATTATACTTAAGTAAACTAATAAGAAAATTATATTAGCTATTATTATAAAATATTTGAAAAAGACTAAAAGCAAGGCTTTTATCTTCGGTTTTATGAAATATAAATTCTATTAAATTTATATTCTGATATAATCAACCGTTATTTTTAGAAATCTTACGCATATATCAAAAGAGAAACTTTATGAACCTATCGCTTAAAAAGCTTGCGCTTCCCATATTTTTAGACATGTTTTTACATTTTGTAACACTTATTATAAATACATATATGGTTACAAAGGTAAGCATTCATCTAGTGGGTGCGATGGGTGCAGGAAATCAAGTCATGGATCTTTTCATGACCATATTTAGCTTTTTAAGCGTTGGTTGCTCTGTAGTAGTAGCTCAAGCCTTGGGCGCAAAGAATAAAAATTTAGCTACAAGAATAGTGCATGCAAGCATTACATTTAATACGATTTTTGGGATAGTTGCGGCTACATTTTTATATTTTCAGGGATACTTGGTGCTTAAAATATTAAGAGTGCCTGAAAATTTACTCGATGAGAGCTACAGCTACCTACATATTTTAGGTTTTGCACTATTTATCGACGGAATGGGTATGGTGCTGGCGGCTGTTTTAAGAGTGTATAATTTCGCAACAGCGGTTATGCTTGTATCATTACTAATGAACGTTATTACGCTTATTGGAAATGCTATCGCGCTATTTGGATGGTTTGGACTACCAAACTACGGTCTTTACGGTGTAGGGATTTCTACACTGATAGGCAGGCTGGCTGGTGTTGCGGTGCTATTTATAATTTTAATCAAAATAGCAAAGGTAAGAATTTATATAAAAATGCTTCTAACCCTGCCATTTAATATCCTGCGCAAAATTCTATCTATCGGGATTCCAAGCGCTGGTGAAAATCTATTATGGATGGCGCAATATATGGTCGCATTTGGCTTTGTAGCAAGCATGGGCGAGGCCAGTTTAAACGTGCAAACAATATACTTTCAAATAACTCTATTAATACTTCTATGCGGAGCAAGTATTAGCGTAGCAAATGAGGTTATCGTCGGTCATTTAGTAGGCGCAATGAGATTTGAAGAGGCCTATATAAAGACTTTTAGAGCGTTAAAGCTAGGTTTTATAGCAACCTTAGCCGTTGTTTTAATAGCCTATTTTGCAAAAGATGAGATTATGAACAGGCTAAATTTAACAGACGAGCTAAAACAGATAATGCTTCCGCTATTTACACTATCGATAATTCTTGAAACAGGACGAACTTTTAACATAGTGATAGTAAATGCACTTAGAGCAAGCGGAGATGCGAAATTTCCACTAATCACGGGAGCTATATTTATGTGGGGTGTTAGCTTACCGCTTGGATACTATTTAGGAATCATGCAAAATATGGGCATAATAGGAGTCTGGATAGGATTTGTAGCCGATGAGTGGCTAAGAGGACTTGTAAATACATGGCGATGGAAGAGTAGAAAATGGCAGTCAAAACGACTTGTATAAAATTTGATAAATTTGATGTTACGCTCAATTTTAAAAGAATAAAATCAACTCGCATTAAAATTTCAAAAACAGGTGAAATTTCGCTCTCATTACCGTATTTTTGCACCCAAAAGCAGGTATTTGAAATACTGAATAAAAATATAGAGTGGATAGAAAAAACTCACTCCAAAATTTTAGAAAATTTGCCAAACAGTGATGAATTTAGGCTACTTGGTGAAGTTTATAAACTCCAATTTGATGAAAATATAAAAAACATAAAAATAGTTGATAAAGAAATTTGGACTCCGAGCTTAAAAAGGCTCGAAAAGTATAAAAAAGATGAGGCCAAAAAGATTTTTTATGAGCTGATAGAGAAATTTAGGCCATTCGTTGGTAAAGATATAAACAGAATCGTAATCAGAAATATGCAAACCAGATGGGGTAGCTGTAACTCTCGCAAAGGCTATATAAACCTGAATCTAAATTTAATAGAAAAACCAATAGAATTGATCGAATATGTAGTGCTTCATGAGCTCACACATCTAATATATCCGCACCATAAAAAGAGTTTTTATGATTTTATCGCTTCAATCATGCCAAATTTTAGAGATCTTGAAAAAGCCTTAAACAATAAAAATTTATAAATACCCAAATATGCGTTTTAAGCGCAATAGTAACAAAATATGTTAAAATAGCATATTATTAACTTTAAAGGATTTGTATGAAAAAAATTTTAGCATTTGCACTGCTATCCTTAAGTGTTTTTGCAGGTGATTTTGAAGATGGTTTAGCTGCATACAAAAATGCCGATTATGCAAGTGCATTTGAGAAATTTAACGCCGCTTGCATGAACAAAAACGCTGCAGGTTGCGAGCAAGTAGCGTTGATGTATCACACAGGTAAAAGCGTTAAAAAAGATGTAAGCAAAGCCTTTTCACTATATCTTCAGGCTTGCGAAGCGGGACAAAAGCATAGTTGCTCAATGGCTGGCGGAATGCAAGATATGGGAGAAGGAACAAAGATTGATAAAGAAAACGCAATGAAACTTTTAGTAAAAGCTTGCGAGCTTAATGATGCTCACTCTTGTGCCGTAGTCGGTTCTTTTCATCTTGAAAAACAAACGCCTGACAGTTTAAAAACGGCAAAAAATCTCTTTCAAAAAGCTTGCGATCTAGGCGACCGCTTGGGATGTATGTGGGCCGAGGATCTAAGTAGATCAAAGAAAATATAATATCAGTTACGGCGTTAAATTTGCGCCGTAACTTTAGATTTATCTCTACTTAATAGGACTGTTTATACCTATTATCATATTATCTTCTTTTAGGTATAGCTTAGCTGCATTTTTGATATCCTCATTTGTTATCATGCTAACAAATTTCTCATACTCATCTAGACTAAATATCTCATTATCATATATCTTGCTTGATACCAACTCATTTAGCCAAAAACCGGATTGCTCATATTTTTGTTCTAGCTTTAAAATAGTAGATTTTTTATAGCTTTGAATATATCTATCAAGCGCACCTTCGCTCTTTAAATTTGATATCGTCTTTTTTATTCCATCAAGAACGCTATCAAGTTTTTGAGGAGAAGTTGTAAAAGATATATCGACTCTTGAATGAATATAAGGATGTTTATTTAGTCTAGTACTCAAAGAGATTCCGTAAGTTTCGCCCTTTTCTTCGCGTATATTCTCTCTAAGTGCCATTTTTAGCACTTCGCCAAGAGCAGAAATTTTTATCAAATCAAATTTAGAATACTGGATTTGGTTATTTTTCATCTTTACTATCACATCGCTACGATTTGAAGTCTGATAAAATCGCTCAAATATATGAACTCCATCTAAACCTCTTACGCCGTCATCTATAAAATTTTCGCTATTAAATTTAGCAGGCAGAGTGGCTATATATTTTTTAATAAGTGGCTCCATATCGGTCTCTTTGAAATCTCCGACAAAAATAAATGTATAAGATGAAGCGTTAGTAAATTTATCATTTACTATATCTTTTAAGTCATTAATTTTAACCGCCTCTATATCACTTCTGCTAAAATGCTTTTTACGCTCATTGCCGTTGTAATAAAATTCGCTAAACTCTTTAGAAAATTTATAGCTCGGCAAAGACTCTCTTTTGGCAAGATCTTCTATTCTTTTAGTCTTAATCTTTTTTAGCATATCATCATCAACTCTTGGGGAATTAAACTCAAGATATATGGCTTCCACTAAAGACTCTATATCGCCAGTGCTACTCTTGCCGTAAAATCCATGAGATAAAGAGCTTATTCGCTTTTGATAGCTTAAGTATTTTCCGTTTAAAATTTTACTTATTTGGTAGTTATTAAACTCTCCAGCTCCACTTTCATTTGAAAGTGTGGTCGCAAACTCTCCTAGCTGAGGTCTGGCAAGATTTGAGACACCTCCTTTACTAACAGCCGCGAAAGATATTAAATTTTTCTCATTTTTAAGAGTTTTTAGAATCACAGTAGCATTATTTTCAAGAGTATAACTCCAAATTTTATGCTTTTCATCAAATTTTTTTGAGATAATTTTGCCTGGTTTTATCTCTTTATTTATCAGTTTTGAAGGCAATTTAAAGCTTTTAAGATGAAATGTATATGGCTTTATATCATTTGCAAGCTGTTCAAATTTCTCCTTACCAAGCCTATATCCTTTAGAACTAAATATACTGACGCTCTTTTCATCAAGGCTCAAGATTCGTCTAAATTCAGCATTAACCTCGTCAAGAGTTATTTCGTTTAAAATTTTAAGACTTAAATTCCTGCTATCAATATCGCTTAAAATCACATTTCCAAGCTCAAGTGCATAGACTATATCTCTTAGATAATCGGCTGATTTTTTACTCTTTGATTGCAGATATCTATTATTGATAATGTTGATTAAATTTTTCTTCTCATCATCAAAGTCGCTTTGGCTAAATCCATGAATTTTTATGCCGTTAATAACGCTTAACATATCTTTTATAGAGTCCTCTTGATCATCTCCTATGATTTTCATATCAAAGCTATACATTGTCTTTTGCGCCTGAATCGGCATATTTGTAAAAACCGCTCTTTGAATAGAATTTTCTCTATTTGTTTTCTCTTCATAAAGCGTATTTATCAAATTTGAAATATATAGATTTATAATCGCTTTGCGAATTTGCGATTCAGTTTGTCTTGGTGAAAATTTATCAAAAAATGAAATTTTAATAGAATTTTCAGCGGTTTCATTTGAATCGTAGTTGTAGATATTAAGTCCGTTTTTAGCAGGTATAGTTCTGTTTTCTTTAGTATCATAATTCGTATTTTTAACAGAAGAAAAACTATCTTTTATATAGTTTAGAATTTCATCTTTTTTAAAGTCTCCTACAGCCACAAATTCCATAAGTCTAGGCTGATACATCCTATTATAAAAGTCTTTCATCTGGCTTACGCTAACATTTCTTACTATATTCATATCACCTATCGGGGCTCTACTAGCATAGATACTCCCTTCCAGTAAATCATCCCAATGTAGTTTATAAAGCCTATATTCAGGAGTATTTCTAGACCTATCCTCCTCTATAATTACCCCGCGCTCCTTATCAAGCTCATCTTTATCGAAGTTAATTCCATCCATCCAGTTACGAAAAACCAAAAAAACATCTTTTAAATTTCGCTCGTTTACCTCTATATTTAGCATATATGCCGTAGAATCATAAGTCGTATAGGCATTCAAATCGGCACCAAATGCCACGCCTAAACTCTCAAGTTTTTGTATCAACTCGTTTTTACTAAAGTCCCTACTCCCATTAAATGCCATATGTTCAACAAAATGCGCTAAACCAAGCTCGCTTGGCTTTTCATCCGCAGAGCCTGCGCGCACAACAAGCTGAAAATATGCCTTATTTTCCGGCAATCTATTTTCTTTAATATAATATTTTAGTCCGTTTTCAAGAGTGCCTGAGGTCAAATTTGCATCTTGCGAAAGAGCAAAAAGACCAATAACAGTAATTAAAAGTAATAAAATTTTTCTCATATCTTCTCTTTTATAAAATTTAATCTATCAAAATCATCCGATCAAGTCGTTTTAAATATCTATATATCCTATCCAGCTCGACTTGACTATCTACTTTGGAGTCTGAATAGTAATACTCTATTTCTTGAGTCGAATCCTCAAGCAAATTTACCCTCTCAAGTTCGTATTTTAGCTTATTTACAGTCCCTTCATTTCCATCTATAAATTTTATATTCGGTGGCAAAATTTCTCTTAAAGTATCTTTAAAATAGTTAAAATGCGTACATCCTAGCACAAGCGAAGAGTAATTAGCAAGATCAAATTTTAGCAGTTCATTTTTTAAATATGCACGCACTCTTTGAGAGTAAAACTCCTCATTTTCTGCAAATTCAACAAGCTTAGGCAAAGCAACTAAATCTATTAAACTCTTATTATCAAAACGAGCTATAAGATCTTTTAGTTTTTTACCTTTTACCGTTACAGGAGTTGCAATTACGATGGTACGTGAGTTTTTAAATATATCTGCAGCCTTTTTAACAGCAGGCTCCATCCCTATAATAGGTATAGCAAACTCCTCTCTTAGCTCGTTTATAGCTGCACTAGTGGCGGTATTACAAGCTACAACTACCGCTTTTACGTCTTTTTCTTGCATAAATTTAAAAGCATGAGTAGTGTAAGATAAAATTTGCTCCTTACTCTTTAATCCATAAGGAACATTTTGCCTGTCCGCGTAATATAAAAACTGCTCGTTAGGCAATTTTTTAATAGCCTCATTTAATACGCTAAGCCCGCCAAGCCCTGAGTCAAATATCCCTATTTTCATCGCGCATTCCTCTTTATATTTGCCAAATTAACTCCAACCACTCCAAGTATTATAAAACTTGCTCCTAAAAAATGATAGATTTCAAAATTTTCATCAAGCAAGAATATTCCGGCAATTATTGTTACCAAGGCTGAAAGATTGCTAAAAATTCCTATCTTAAAAGCTTCTAATCGTTTTAGTGAATAGCCGAACAAAAAAGAGGTTGCTACGGAACTAAAAATTGCTAAAAATAGTGTCGAAATAGTAAATTTAATATCTAAAAAAGGCGCGAAATAAAGCTTTAATTCTCTGGATTTTAAAATATAATCACTCAAATTTAACATATTAAAAAATATAAATCCTATAAAAATAGTAACTATAACTAACTTTGAAATTTCAAATTTTGCCAAAACACGCCTTGCAAAAACATTATAAAGCGAGATAGCAATAACTGATAAAATAATTAAAAAATTGCCTATTAGATTTGAATTTTCACCAAAATTACCAGACATATAAATGATGTAAATAATGCCAAAAACAGAGACTAGCGCAAAAAATTTCTGCCATATATTTGTATATTCTCCAATAAAGAAATGCGCAAAAACCATTGTAACAACTGGAGTGCAAGCATGAAAGATTCCAGCCATAACCGAGCTGGTAAATGTAAGTCCAAAGGCTTGAAAAGCAAAAAATAAACTTGGATATAAAATGGCTATAAATGATATTTTTTTAAAATCTTTTAAGCTTATTTTTTCATTTATAAAACCGAATTTTATTAAAATCAGTACAACTATAAAGGCTATGCTAAATCTATGCGCCAGACTTTCAAATACGCTTGCAAACTCAAGTGAAATTTTGACAAAAGCAAATGAAAAACCTACTATAAATGTAGCAGCTAAAAGCGATAGATAGGCTCTTAACATAAAGGGTTAAGAGCTCTTTTTCTCGCTCTTATTTTTCATCCACTGATATGCAAAAACTAGCCCGTAAATACCCACTCCAATCGCATAAGATGTATATTCGTTAGGAATGGCGGCTATATATTTAACGCACATATTTGGAACCAGAACAAGAGGCACTACGGCAAGCAGTAAAACTCTCTCCCAAATTTGTACCCTAGTTACAAAAAACCCTTGAAGCGCCGAAGAAAAGGCAAACATTCCTATAAGTGCGGTTGAAAATATGAGCAGCATCTCAAGTGGATTTGTTATCCAAACAATACCTTTAGCATCATTTGGAGCTGCAGGATTTATACTCTCTATTAATAAAAGCTTGTTGTTAAACACAAAGGCAAAAGGTAAAACCGTGGTTCTTAGATCGTAAAAGAAGCCTTGCACACCAACTGTTACAGGGTTTGCCTTGGCAATACCGGCAGCGGCGTAAGCGGCAATTCCTACAGGAGGCGTATCGTCGGCTAAAATTCCAAAATAAAATACAAATAGATGCACCGCAATAGCAGGAATTAAAAATCCGTTTTTATAAGCTAAAAATAAAATTACAGGTGCAACAAGAGATGATACCACTATATAATTAGCCGTAGTTGGAAGACCCATTCCAAGTATCAAAGACATAACAGCGGTTAAAAATAGTATCAGCAAGATATTATTACCTGCTATAATCTCAACCACTTCAGATAAAACCTGACCAATACCAGTAAGAGAGATTGAGCCCACTATAATTCCGGCTAGACCAGTGGCTATAGCTATGGTAGTCATATTTCTGGCAGCCGTTACCATAGCCCAGAAAATATCCGCAAAGCCTATAATAAAATCGTTTTTATTTACTTTTTCTCCCATAGCCATTTTTTTAATAGGCTCTTGGAATATAATTATCAAAAACAAAACATTTATAGCGTTAAATGCCGCAGATATTGGCGACTCTTTGGCTATCAAAAGGGTATAAAGCATAACCAATATAGGTATTAGATAGTGAAGTCCGCTAAAGAAAATTTTCAACTTAGAAACGCTTTTATCTTGTTTCATTCCTTTTAAGCCAAGTTTGCAAGACTCCAGATGCACTATAAAAAATAAGGATGCATAGCAGACAAAGGCAGGAATTACAGCAGCTATCATTACATTAGTATAGCTCATGCCTAAAAATTCGGCTATTATAAATGCAGCCGCACCCATAATAGGTGGCATAAGCTGTCCGTTTACACCAGCTGCCACTTCGATAGCTCCGGCTTTTGTACTAGTCAGTCCTGCTTTTTTCATAAGAGGAATGGTAAATGTTCCAACGGTTACAACGTTTGCCGTTGAGCTTCCGGAGACCATACCTGTTAAACCGCTAGCTATAACAGAAGCCTTAGCAGGACCTCCTCTAAATCTGCCAAGCAGGGCAAAGGCTAAATTTATAAAATACTGCCCCGCTCCAGCTCTTTCAAGAAGCGAACCAAACAAAACAAAAAGATATATAAAGCTCACACTAACACCAAGCGGCACTCCAAATACGCCCTCGGTAGTTAGATACATATGCCCTGCGAGTTTATTTAGACTGGCACCTTGGTGAGCTATGATGTCTGGCATATACTGTCCAAAATAGTCATAACACAAAAATATAGCCGCGATGATGCCAAGCGCAGGTCCTATCACGCGTCTGCCGGCTTCAAATAGTATAAGCACAGCGGCGCTTGATATCAAAACATCAAATTTAGTATAGTCTCCTGGTCTTTGAGCAAGAGAGTAAAACTCTACAAAAGGATAAAGTGCCGCTATGACACCCACTACACAAAGCAAGATATCATAAATCGGCACGCTAGTTTGAGCCTTTTTGTGAAATTTCACAGGATAGAGCAAGAATACAAGCGCTATCGCAAAAGAGAGGTGAATAGAACGTGACATAGTGGTATTCATAGGAAAATACGCGATATATAGTTGGAAAACCGACCAAGAAAAACAAATTATACTTGTTAAATAGATATAAAAATTCGAGTTTATCTCTCTTGTTTTTACCTCTACAAACTCTTCTTTTTCCTGAGGTATTGCATTTTGCGCCTTATTTTGCTCTTCTATATCCGTATTTATATCCTTGTTTTTTAAATCACCAATTTTGCCGTTTAGCTCCATTAACCCACCCTTAAAATTATTTAATTATTCCATGTTTTTTAAACTCAGCCTCAGCAGCAGGATGAAGCGGAGCTGAAAGACCCTCGATCAAAGACTCTTTAGTAACCGCGCCAAGTGCCGGATGGAGTGTTTTATACTCATCAAAGTTATCTAGTATCGCCTTAACAACAGCAGTTACCGCTTTATCGCTCATGTCTTTGTTTGTAACCAAAACAGCCTTAACACCGATACTTTCCACGTCATGGCCTACACCTTCGTAAGTGCCTTTTGGTATCACGCCTTTTGCAAAATAAGGAAACTCTTTAAGCATCTTATCGATATTGTCACCTTTGATGCTTACGATATCTATAGGCATAGAGTTAGCTGCATCGGTAATATTTGCTGTAGGATGGCCCACCATATAAAAATATCCATCTATTTTTTTATCTTTAAGTGCGTGAGGGCACTCTTGAGCTGTCAAAACTCCGTGGTGTTTTAATTTTTTAGCATCAAATCCATAAGCATTAAACACTGTAAGAGCGGTCATCTCATTACCACTGCCAGGATTTCCTACGTTTATGCTTTTTCCAGCAAGATCATTAATAGATGAAATTTTACTTGCTTTTGATACTACAAATGCCAAAAGCTCAGGATAGATAGAGACTACAGCACGTAAATTCTTATCTCCCATATCCTTAAATTTGCCCACTCCGTTATATTTATCATAAACTACGTCGCTTTGTACAAAGCCGAAATTTAGCTCTTTTTTAAGAACGTTATTTACGTTATATATAGAGCCGCCGGTTGATTGAACGGAACATTTTATCTGAGGATCTTTATTGGCAAGTCTGCATATAGCTCCGCCCACAGGATAATAAGTTCCAGTCATTCCACCTGTTCCGATAGAAATGAACTCTTTTGCGCTAAGTGTTGAAGCCAAAAGCAGTCCAGCCAAAGCCAAAGATGTTTTTTTCATAGTCAATCCTTTATAAAAAATTTGATTTTCTATCGTATCACAAATTCTATTTTTGCCAGAAATTTATTTGAGATTTTTTGAGACTAATTCTAAAATTTTTCACAATTTTACACATTTTAGGCTTAAAAATAATTTTCTTAAGTTTTAATTTATATTATTTTTATAATGATTTTTTTATTTAAGTTTTATATAGAGCAAGATTGATTAAATTCTTAAGCTAAGGCACGACAAAGCTTAAGAATTTAAAATATATATAATTAATCAATAAAACGCTTTGTTAAATTTTGATACTCATCTATCCTGCGATCTCTAAGAAATGGCCAAATTCTACGAACCTCTTCACTTCTTTTCATATCAATATCTACAATATAGCACTCTTCGCTCTCACTATCGGCTCTAAATAGCTCCTCGCCCTGAGCACCAAAGACAAAGCTATTGCCCCAGAATTTTATTCCGTCCATAGCTCCGCTCTGATCCTCTTCAAAACCTACACGATTTACAGCTACCACAGGCAAACTATTTGCGACAGCGTGTCCTCTTTGAACCGCTACCCAAGCATCCAGCTGACGTATTTTCTCTTCACTACTATCAGACTCAAACCAACCTATAGCAGTAGGATAAATTAAAATTTTAGCACCGCGCAAAGCCATAAGTCTAGCAGCTTCAGGATACCACTGATCCCAGCATACCAAAAGCCCAAGTCGCCCCACGCTCGTATCTATCGGCTCAAACCCAAGATCGCCCGGCGTAAAATAAAATTTCTCGTAAAATCCAGGATCATCCGGTATATGCATCTTGCGGTATCTGCCAGCTATGGAGCCGTCTTTTTCATAGACGTAAGCAGTGTTATGATAAAGTCCGTCGGCTCGCTTTTCAAAGAGTGAAGCAACCAAAACCACACCATTTTGTTTAGCTACATGCCCCCAAAATTTGACATCCTCTTCCCATTCGTTAGCAAGATCAAAGAATTTAGTATCTTCGCCTTGGCAAAAATACTGAGTTTGATGAAGCTCTTGACAGACTACAAGCTCAGCCCCACCCTCGGCCGCCTCTCTTATTAGCTCTATAGTTCTTTGATTCGTAGCCTCTTTCGAGCCATGAAATTTTTGTTGAATTAGCGCTACTTTCATAAAATCACCTCAAATTAAATTTTCAAAAAATTATATCACACAAAGCTTTTAAGCCAAATTTCTATCATCATAAGGATCTAGGTGGGTTGTTATCTCCCATCTAAATTCACTAAATTTATCCCTTATTTCATATTCGATTTGGTTGGAAATCTCATGCGCCTTAACAAGTAAAATTTCCTTATCAAATACCAAATGAACGACCATATAGCAGATATCGGAACTCTTTCTGGTTGTCAATCCATGAAAGCTATTTATCTCTTTTTTGGATTTTATAATATCTTCTATTTGACTTACTATTGTGGACTCAAGAGCCTTATCTAAAAGCACTCCTAGGCTCTCTTTCATCAAAGATATGGCTGAATTTACAATATATCCGCTAATTACGATACCAAAGATTGCATCTATTATCGTAAATCCTGTAAATTTGATAATAATTAAGGCTAAAATTATGCCAAAATTAGTAAAAAAATCGCTTTTATAATGAAGCGCATCAGCCTTAATTATCAAATTTTTTGTCTTCTTTGCTACAAAATTTAAAAACGCAACAAGAGCGCCCGTAACCACAAAAGAAAAGATCATCACATACAGGCTCAAATCGACATTTAACTCTACTTCGTCGGCTCTAAATTTAAGTATGCTTTCATAAAAAATAAAAACTCCTATACCTACGATTAAAATCCCTTCAAGCATCGCAGCTATGGCTTCTAATTTAGTATAACCAAAGTTAAATTTATCGTTTGGTTTGGCTTGAGATTTTCTAAGTGCAAAAAAGTTTAAAGCAGATACCAAAAGGTCAAGCATAGAATCAATCGCGGAGCTAAGCACCGAAACAGAACCGCTTGCTATACCTGCAATAAATTTAATAACCGAAAGCAAAAAAGCCGTAGTTCCAGCTACTATTACGGCTAATCTTTGTAAATTTTTATTTTCTATCCGTTCCATCTCTTCTTAAAAACCTATTTTGACTTGAGCAGTGAAGCGAGCCGTTTTGACGAACAAAAACGAGCGAATTTACACCTATTATTTTGTGATTTGGAAGTGCTTTTGCAAGCCTTTCAAGCACGATTTTATCGTTTTTATCATCATAAGTAGGCACGATCAAAGCGCCGTTTACAAAGATAAAATTTGCATAAGTACACCCCAGCCTTTTACCTTGGTAAAATTTAGGGCTAGGAAGCGGAAGCGGCAAGAGGTTAAAGCCCGTTTTTTCAAGCTCTTGCTTCATTTTTTCAAGCTCCTCATAGTGCTCATCATTTTTATCATCCGTGCAAGCATAGGCAATCGTATCAGGTGAGATAAACCTAGCCAAAGTATCTATGTGAGAGTCGGTATCATCGCCCTTTATGAAGCCGTGCTTAAGCCAGATAACACGATTTAAGCCAAAAAGCTCTTTTAGCCTCTCTTCAATCTGATCTTTACTAAATTTGGAATTTCTATTATCGTTTAACAGGCAAGTTTCAGTCGTTAGCAAAGTGCCTTGTCCGTTAAATTCTACACTTCCGCCCTCTAGGATGAAATCAACCTCTTGCAAATTTGTCTTAAAACGCTTAATAAGCTCTAAATTTACGGCGTTATCCTTTGAGCTTTCAAATTTCCCGCCCCATGCGTTAAATTTAAAATCATAGCTTAAAATTTTATCTCCGTTTTCAACGTCAATCATCCCGTAATCGCGTATCCACGTATCATCTGTGTCAATCTTAACAAACTCCACATTATCAAATTTGGCAAATCGTGAGTTAAAAATTCCTTCATCAGGGCATATCAAAACGCACTTTTGAAAAGGAGTTATCGCCGCCACAAGCTCTTCGTAGCTATCTAAAATTTCGTTCAAATACGGCTTCCAGTCGCTGTTTTCGTGCGGAAGCGATAAAAATATCAGCTCTTGTTTTTCCCACTCTGCATAAGCTCTCAAATTTTACTCCTTAACTTCTCTTTTATCTTTATAAATTTTAAAAATTCCATAAAGTGTTATGAATATCCAAAAAACCTCTATCAAAAAAGAGCCTAGATTAAAATGCACAAGAAGCGAGATGATAAGCAGTATGGCTCCAGCTAAATTTATAAGCTGATAGCTTAAATCAGCGCTTGTCATCTTGCCGATCTGAAGTAAAAAATATGCAAGCACGATGCAAATCATGCCCAAAAATCCGATAAATTGAAAAATATCCATAAAATCTCTCTGCTCAAAATCAAAACTAATTGTAACATATTAAAAAAATTCTAGTTTTAAAAATTAAATATTATTTACAATAAATTTGTGTAATATTTCAAAAATATATTTTAAATAAAATTTAAATAACTTTATCATAAGGAGATTTTATGAAAAATACCGTTTTGCTGATGGCTGTGCCGCTTTTAGTAAGCAGCTCATTTGCGTTTGACGCAGCCAAAGATAAGGCTAAAAGCGCTTATCCGTTTGAAGTAAAAGTTCAGGAATTCAGGCTTCCTGCAGGCATTGATGAAAACGGCATAATAGACGAAGCCAAGCTTGGCGACTCTCCTTATGCAAAAACAGTTATATTTGGCTCAAAACTACTAAATGAGACCTCGCGCTATCTTGGCCCTCAGGCAAAAGACGAGAAAAAGCGCTTTGCTGGCAATAACCTATCCTGTTCAAGCTGCCACTCAAAGGGCGGAGTTGAGCCGGGACACTCTCCTTTCGTAGGAATTACGGCTAGATTTCCTCAATACAACTCAAGAGCCGATCAGGTCGTAACTCTTCAAGATCGTATAAACGGCTGCTTTCAGCGCTCAATGTCGGGCAAGCCGATCCCTGCAAACTCAAAAGAGATGCGCGCGATGGTAACTTACATGCACTGGCTATCGACAGGATATGAAGTGGGCGCAAAGGTTAAAGGTCAAGGACTTGTAAAAGCTGAATATATAGATAGAGCAGCCGATCCTAAAAAAGGTAAAGAAATTTATGCCGCCAGATGCGCATCATGTCACGGTGAAAACGGCGAAGGCATGGTAAATCCCGACTTTGCAAACGGTGGAGATTATTATGTATTCCCGGCTCTTTGGGGCAATGATAGCTACAACACGGGTGCCGGCATGTACCGCCTCATAAAAGGCGCTCAATACGTCAAATCAACGATGCCTCAAGGCGATGCGACTCTAACTTGGGAAGAGGCTTATGACGTAACAGCTTACATGAACTCACACGAAAGACCGATCAAGCAAGGCCGCGAGAAAGACTTTCCTGATCTTGACGTTAAGCCTATGGATATGGACGTGGGACCTTACAACGACGGATTTGACGAGAATGCTCATAGATTTGGACCTTACAAACCTATGCTTAAAAAATAAATTTTTCTTTGAATAGCAGTATTAATACTAATTTTGTCTTTAAATTTAGTATTAATACGCTAAAATCCCCCTCAAATTTAAATAATTAGGCTAAATTTTATGGATTTTGAGTTTATCAAAGAATTTTCGCCGATGTTCGTAAAAGCAGCGTTTTTAACGCTAAATTTGGCTTTTTGGGGGATCTTGCTCTCTATCATCATCGGTATCATCTGTATGGCTATAAAATTTTACAAGATAAAGCTCCTAATCCCTATCGTAAACGGCTACATCGAGCTTTCACGCAACACTCCGCTTCTTATACAGCTATTTTTCTTGTATTACGGTTTGCCAAAGCTGGGCATAAATATAAGCTCGTTTTCATGCGCGGTGATAGGGCTAGCGTTTCTTGGAGGAAGCTACATGGCTGAAAGCTTTAGGCTTGGGCACGAGTCGGTAAAAACCTCTCAGATCGAAGCGGGTCTTAGCATAGGACTAAGTCAAAATCAACTTCTTGCCTATGTAATCACTCCGCAAGCCTTTAGCGTGGCACTTCCTAGCATAAGCGCAAATATTATATTTTTACTTAAAGAGACATCAATAGTTAGCATAGTAGCACTTGCTGACCTTGTATATGTAGCAAAAGATATCATAGGACTATACTATATGACTGATGAGGCGCTATTTATGCTAGTTATTAGCTATCTTATAATTATTTTGCCAACTTCACTTCTTTTAACTTGGCTTGAAAAAAGGATGAAACGTGCAAGGAGCTAGCATCTTATTTGATGTCCAAAATTTAATGCGCCTTGGCGAAGGACTTATAGTAAGCCTTGAAATCTCTATAATATCGATAGTTATTTCGGTATTTGGCGGTTTATTTATGGGCGTTTTAATGAGCTCAAAAAATAAATTTATATATTGGATTTGCAAATTTTGCCTTGAAATAGTCCGTATCATGCCTACTATAGTATGGTTATTTATATTTTACTTCGGAGTAAGCAGAGCTTTAGGGCTTCATATCAGTGCGTTTGCGGCTTCGCTTTTAGTATTTAGCGTTTGGGGCATGTTTGAGATGATGGATATAGTAAGAGGAGCTATTACCTCAATACCTAAACACCAATTTGAAAGCGCATCATCATTAGGACTAAATAAGGCTCAAATTTACATATATGTCATCATCCCTCTTGCCATGCGCCGTTTGGTTCCGGGTGCCGTAAATTTACTAAGCAGGATGATAAAAACAACCTCAATAGTCGTATTAATAGGAGTGGTTGAAGTCGTCAAAGTCGGTCAGCAAATAATAGAAAACCACGTCTTTACAAACAACATGGCGCCGTTTTGGATATACGGCTTTATATTTTTTCTATATTTTATCATCTGCTATCCGATCTCAAAGCTCTCAAAGAAGCTTGAAGATAGATGGAATTAGGAGAATTCGTGAATAAATACATACTTCAACTTAAAAATTTACAAAAATACTATGGCGATACGCACGCTCTTAAAAATATAAATTTAAACGTAAAAAGTGGCGAAGTTGTCGTTATATTAGGACCTTCAGGTTGTGGTAAAAGCACTACACTTAGATGTATAAACGGTTTAGAGCATATTGAAAATGGGGAGATAATAATCCACAATCAAGTAATCACAAAAGACTTTAAAGACTGGACTAAAATTAGGCAATATGTGGGCATGGTCTTTCAAAGCTATGAACTATTTGACCATATGAACGTAATAGATAATATCCTACTAGGGCCGGTAAAGGCACAAAAAAGAGATAAAAAAGAGGTAGAAAAAGAAGCTGACATGTGGCTAGCAAAAGTTGGCTTAAGCGGTAAAAAATACTCATATCCAAAAGAGTTAAGCGGTGGTCAAAAACAAAGAATCGCTATCGTGCGTGCACTTTGTATGAATCCAGACCTAATGCTATTTGACGAGGTTACGGCAGCCCTTGATCCTGAAATTGTGCGTGAAGTACTAGATGTAATAATAAATTTAGCCAAAGATGGCATGACAATGCTAATTGTAACTCATGAAATGGAATTTGCTCGTGCGGTTGCAGACCGCATAATATTTATGGATGCCGGTGAAATAGTAGAAGAAAATACACCTAACGAATTTTTTACAAGTCCGAAAACGGAACGCGCAAAGAAATTTCTAAATCTATTTTCATTTTAATTAAGTATTTGTTAGTCAAATTTATTGCATAATTTACCTTATTTCAATCAAAGGAAAAAGAATGAGAAATTTTATGCTTTCATTTTTGGCAATCTTCGCCACTGTATTTTTAACAGCTCAGGTAGCCGAAGCAAACGACGCTTTGGCCAAAATAAAAGAGCGTGGATATGTGCGCATAGGAGTTTTTAGCGATAAACCCCCATTTGGATACGTCGATAAAAACGGCAATAATCAAGGATACGATATTTACTTTGCAAAACGCATAGCAAAAGATCTGCTTGGCGACGAAAGTAAGATAAAATTTGAGCTTGTAGAGGCCGCTAGCAGGGTTGAATTTTTAGTAGCTGACAAGGTTGATATTATTTTAGCTAATTTTACACATACGAAAGAGCGCGCTAGAGTCGTTGATTTCGCGCTTCCTTATATGAAAGTATCGCTTGGCATAGTTAGCCCTGAAGGCAAAGTAATAAAAAATATAAACGAGCTAAAAGGCAAAAAATTAATCGTAAATAAAGGCACTACAGCTGATGCATACTTCACAAAAAAACATCCCGATATTGAACTTTTAAAATATGATCAAAACACAGAGACATTTGGCGCACTGTTAGATAAAAGAGGTGCGGCTCTAGCTCATGATAATGCCCTACTTTTCGCATGGGCTAAAGAAAATCCTGGCTTTATAGTAGGTATAGAGTCGCTTGGTGATGTAGATGCAATAGCACCTGCAGTCAAAAAAGGCAACAAAGCTCTACTTGAGTGGATAAATAATGAAATAATCGAACTTGGTAAGGAAAACTTCTTTCACAAAGCATACGATGCTACACTTAAACCAATATATGGCGACAGTGTAAATCCGGAATCTCTTGTAGTAGAGGGTGGAAAATTATAGATTTTTAAGAAAAGAATACATAAATTGATTCCCCTTTGTTTGTTTACAAAAGGGAATTTTATTACTGGCAGCCTACATCATTCCGCCCATGCCACCCATTCCGCCCATATCAGGCATTGCCGGCATTGCAGGTTTATCCTCTTTTAACTCGCTTATAGTAGCCTCAGTTGTAAGAAGAAGGCTTGAAACGCTAACCGCATTTTGAAGTGCTACACGCTCGACCTTAACAGGGTCGATGATGCCTGCTTCAAACATATTTACATACTCGCCTGTGGCAGCGTTAAAGCCGAAATTTGCATCTTTGCTTGTGCTAACCGCATTTGCAACCACGCCCGCATCAAAGCCTGCATTTTCAGCTATTTGGCGAAGTGGAGCAGTTAAAGCGCGTCTTACGATAGCAGCACCGATAGCCTCATCGCCGTTTAGATCAAGCTTTACTCTCGCGCTTGCTTGGATAAATGCAGCGCCACCGCCGATTACTATACCCTCTTCTACGGCAGCTTTTGTAGCGCTTAGTGCATCATCTACGCGGTCTTTTTTCTCTTTCATCTCAGTTTCGGTTGCAGCACCCACTTTTATAACAGCCACACCGCCGCTTAGTTTTGCAA
Organism: Campylobacter sp. RM16190; assembly: GCF_012978835.1. Classification (NCBI taxonomy): domain Bacteria; kingdom Pseudomonadati; phylum Campylobacterota; class Epsilonproteobacteria; order Campylobacterales; family Campylobacteraceae; genus Campylobacter; species Campylobacter sp. RM16190. The sequence goes on from NZ_LIWS01000003.1 coordinate 159,731, forward strand.
GGCGCTCTTGAAGTTTTTCTTTATCATAATCACTTGTAGTCTCTGCGATTTGAGCTTTGATCTGAGTGATTCTAGCATCGATTCCTGATTTGTCACCTGCACCGTTTACGATCGTGGTATTGTCTTTATCTATAACGACAGTTGAAGCTTGTCCTAGGTCGTTAAGCGTAGCTCCATCAAGAGTTCTGCCAAGCTCTTCGCTTATCACTTGACCGCCTGTTAGGATGGCGATATCTTCAAGCATTGCTTTTCTTCTGTCGCCAAAGCCAGGAGCCTTAACAGCAGAGATATTTAGCACACCGCGAAGTTTGTTTACAACAAGAGTTGCAAGAGCTTCACCCTCGATATCTTCAGCGATGATTAAAAGCGGCTTGCCTGTCTTTTGAATTTGCTCTAATATAGGCAAAAGCTCTTTTAAATTTGTAATCTTCTTATCAAAAAGCAAGATATAAGGATTGCTTAGCTCTACTTGCATTTTCTCCGCATTTGTGATGAAATAAGGGCTCAAATATCCACGGTCAAACTGCATACCTTCAACCACGTTTAGCTCATCTTGGATTGATTTTGCCTCTTCTACGGTTATAACGCCGTCTTTGCCTACTTTTTCCATAGCATCAGCGATTAGATTACCGATAGTGGCGTCTGAATTTGCAGAGATTGTAGCTACTTGAGCGATCTCTTTTTTATCAGTTACCTTTCTTGCCATAGCTTTTAGCTCAGCTATGATAGCGGCTGCCTCTTTATCCATACCACGTTTTACTTCGATTGGATTTGCGCCTGCTGTGATGTTTCTAAGACCCTCTTTAAAGATAGCATTTGCAAGAACGGTTGCTGTAGTAGTGCCGTCTCCAGCCTCATCAGCAGTCTTGCTGGCTACTTCGCGCACTAAACCTGCACCCATATTCTCAAGCGCGTCTTTTAGCTCAACCTCTTTAGCCACGCTTACGCCGTCTTTTGTGATAGCAGGAGCACCGAAACTCTTTTGTATAAGCACGTTTCTGCCGCGTGGTCCCATTGTCACTTTTACAGCGTCATTTAGCTTTCTTACACCCTCATATAGTCTATTTCTAGCCTCGTCTGAAAAAAATATCTCTTTTGCCATTTTTTGTCCTTAATATTTGATTTTAACTTATTTTATAACGCCCAAAACATCATCTAAATTTAGTACAAGATATGTTTTTGCTTCAAGTGTGATCTCTGTTCCCGCATATTTTCCAAACACTACTTCATCGCCCGCTTTTACGCACTCAACTTCGCTGCTCACAGCTAAAACTTTACCGCTTAAAGGTTTTTCTTTAGCATTGTCAGGTATAATAATACCTGTTGCTGTTGTCTTAACGTCCTCAAGGCGTTCAACTAATACACGCTTGCCTAATGGTTGAAAATTCATAATTCATCCTTTTGGTTAATTTTCATTTTTAGCACTCTTTTATTTTGAGTGATGAAAGTATATGATATTTTTTTGAATTTGTCAATAAATTAGTCAAATTTCTTAGTAAAGTTTAGTCTATATAACTAAACTTCCCTGAATGTATAAATTAAATTTAAAGGAAAAATATGCGAATCTTAGCTGTCATACTTGGACTTATTATACTGTTGCTTTTTGGCTCTTATATCATCGCTTTTACCGATTTTGGAAACGGCATCGTAAAGCCTTATGTTGAAAATATTATTAAAGAAAAAAGCGGATTTAACGTCAAATTTGATAAATTTCAGATAAGACCTACAACTATTAATATAGCAACAAGTATAAATAGCGAAATAAACGCTAAAGTAGAAGGGGATTTATCCTTATTTAGCCAATCTCTTAATCTTAAGTATAGCGTAGTGGTGGACAACTTAGTCTCTCTTGGCGTTGAACTTAAAGAAAAAATGCTATTTTCTGGAACAGTTAAAGGTAAATTTAGCGATTTTAACGCAAATGGAGCTGGAAATTTACTAGGTTCCAATCTTAAATTTGCAGCAAACTTAAAGGATTATAAACCGCTTGCACTTATTTTAGATGCAAAAAACATAGAGCTTGATAAGGCTCTGGCTTTAGCAAATCAGCCGATATACGCTAACGGCAAAATAGATATCACAGCAAATATAGCGGATGAGAGCGGCAAGCCAAACGGAACGGCAAACATCGATATTTTAAACATTAAAACCAATAATGCTTTAATCGCAAAAGACTTTAATGTCACGCTGCCTTCAAATTTTAGTGTAAACGGAGCGATAAAAGCAAATATAAAAGATTGGCTAGTAAATGCTAAAACAGCCTTTGTTGCGCCTATAGCTGTGGCGGGAAGTGAAAATACCATATATGATATCAACTCACAAACTCTAAGTAGCGATTTTAGAGTGATGATAGATGATTTAACCAAATTTGAACCTATTATAAACCAAAAGATTACTGGCACACTAAACATCAAAGGCAATACAATAGTAGCCAAAAACCAGCTAAAAAATTTTGAAGCCGATATAAACGGCTTTGGAGGCAGTGTCAAAGCCGTATTAAATAACGATAAGCTAACAGCTAAAATAAACTCATTAAGGCTTGAAGAGCTTACCAAAGTAGCTGCGATGCCGGCCTTTGCAAGCGCGGTTATAAGTGGCGATGCTATACTAAACGATATAAAAAATACAAAAAATATCTCGGGCAGTATTAAACTGACAGCCAGCAACGGCAAATTAAATCCAAGCGAGTTTAAAAAGCTTACAAATTTAGATATTGCCAGTGGAGTAAATTTTAACCTTAATGCAAATGCAGATGTTAAAAACGGAGAAGCGAAATTTGACGCAAACTTTCTTTCTAATTTGCTCAATTTAAAAGACCTAAAAGGCAGCTATGATATTGATAAAAAAGCCCTTGCAGGCAAATTTAGTCTAAGCGTGGACGATCTTGCAAAACTTGAGAGCATAGTTGGGCAAAAGCTATCCGGAAAAGTCGATATAAACGGTGATGTAAGCACGATTAACAATCAATTAAAAAGCCTAAATATTGACGGAAACGCGCTTGGCGGAAATATTAAGGCGAATTTAAAAGATGAAAAACTAACCGCAAATCTAAATTCGCTTTTACTTAAAGATATCTTTATCTTGATAGGCTCTAAGCCTTTAGCAAATGCTACAATAAATGCGGATGTGAATCTAAATGGGTTTGATATGAAAAATCTAAACGGAACAGCAAAAGTAAATATTAAAGATGGCCTGATATACGAAGCTGAAATGAGCAAAATGCTAGAAAAAAAGCTTCCGGCAGGGCTTAAATTTAGCGCCAACACAGATGTAAATATCCAAAAAAGCATAGCAAATTTTGACGTGACAGCAAATTTATTGGCAAATGACAGCAAAAATCTTCTTGAAGTAAAAAATACAAAAGGAAGCTTTGATATTAACCAAAATAGACTCAAAAGCATATTTGAGCTTGATATACCAGAACTTAAAAATATAAGCTTTTTAACAGATCGCGTTCTATACGGACCGATAAATTTAAAAGGAGACGCTCAAAAACAGGGCGAAAACATAACGGCAAACGTGACATCAAAGCTATTTAACGGCGATTTTAAAGGAAATCTACAAGATAATAAACTTGTAATAAATTTAACTAAATTTACAGCCAAAGGGCTAACAGATATGTTAGGTTTTGCCAATATATATGATGGAGTTGGCGATATGACTGCTGATTATAACCTTGCCACACAAAGCGGTAAATTTAATGTTTTAGTAGATGAGGGAAGGCTTGTCAAAAATAATTTTACTCAGACTATAGCGACATTTACCGGCAGGGATATTACAGGCGAAATTTATAGAAACAGCAAAATTTATGGAACTATAGAGAAAAACTTGATAGATTTTAATGCCGATATGAACGCTACTAGAAGTCAAATTAATGTCACAAACGGCAAATTTGATACAGCAACCAAGGCTGTAAATATTCCGGTAAAGATGAATTACGAAAAGACAGATATAGCTATTAATGTAACAGGAACAAGTGATAATCCTAAATACAATGTTAGCTCTGATTATATTAAAGGCAAGGCATTAAAAGAGCTGGATAGATTTTTAGATAAAAAGCTTGGCGGATCAAAGAGCGATAGCAATGAAACAAACTCTACTGGTGGAATAAATAAAAACGATGTGATTAAAGACCTCATAAAAGGACTCTTTTAATTAATTGGAAATTTGAGTGAAATCAACTTTCACTCAAATTTTGCCTTGTATATTATTTTATTGTATTAACGGTATTGCAAGCCTGTTCATTACCGTATTTGCAGCCTTTTGATAAAAGATCTTTGGCTTTTTGCAAATCTTTGGCTACCTTATCTACACCTTTGCTATAGATAAGACCACCTTTTAAACAAGATATATCGTCTCCGTGTTCACAACCCTTCTCATAAGCCTCAACCGCTATTTTCACATCTTTTTTGATAGACTTGGTGCCGTTTTCATAGAGTCTGCCTACTGCTCCACATCCAAAACCCAGCTTATTTTCACAGCTCTTTTTATAAATTTCAAGAGCCTTTTTCTCATCCTTTAGCACCCCTCTGCCGTTTTCATAAAAGCTGGCTAGATTATAGCAATTAAACATGTGCCCTTTTTCACAAGACTGCTCAAAAGCTTTAGCTGATTTTTCATACTCTCCAGCCAAAACAGCCTCATCCAATACAGGACCTACATGGCTATCAGAACCCATAGAAAAGGCAAGCGAACAGGCTGCCGCCAAACAGAATATAGTTTTTTTCATCTATTCTCCTTGTAATTTATTAAATCTTATTCTAAATCTATATTTTAATCATACAGGCTTGATTTTAGCAGAGATTTGATAAATTTAAAAGCAAATTTATAAGTTTTGTATAGAAATATTAATTACATTAATGATTTAAGATCAATCTCTATCTTTTAAATCTGTCAAAAAACCACATAAAGGCAAAGAGTAGTCCGGCAGCTTTGACTCTATTTTGATCATACATAAAATCTCTAGCCCTATCTACATCTATATAGACAAGCTCGATATTTTCGCCATCTATTCCACCACCCTCACTTACTTTCATACTATCGTTTATAGTTGCATAAAACATAGTTTGAGAATTTCCTCCAAATCCAAGCGCTCCGTGAGTTACCACTATTTTTTCAGCATCCTCTATCTTAAATCCTACTTCCTCCATAACCTCTTCTATTATTGCCTCTTTTTCGCTAAGCCCTTTATCCATAAGTCCTGCGCAAAGCTCGTATGTATAGCCCATTTCATAATAGCTCTTGCCATCTTTATGTAAGTTGTGCCATACAGCCGGACGAAACTGCTTAACCAACAAAAACGCATCCTTTTCTTCGTGATATAATAAAATAGACACACTGTTATGCACTTTTACACAATCCCAATATTTTCGAGTTCCGTTTACGGAGTATCCTAAGCGATAAGGCTTTATGAAGTTAGATTCTTCTAAATTTAAAATTTCAATATCTTTTATAACAGTATCCATTTGGCAAGTCCTAAAAAGCTAAAAAATCCGACTACATCGGTAACTGTTGTAAGCAAAACGCTTGAGCCGACAGCCGGATCTATATTAAATCTCTTTAAAGTTAAAGGTATGACGGTTCCAAAAAAGCCAGCAAAAAAGAAATTCATAAGCATAGCAGAACCTATAACCACTCCAAGCATCGGTCTATCAAACCAAAAAGAGGCAACAATACCTATCAAAACAGCAAATATTATGCCGTTTGTAAAGGCTATGCCAAGCTCGCGCTTTAAGGCATTCTTGGCATTTTTAAACTCAATTTCGCCAAGAGTTAAACGCCTAACAGTAACAGTAAGTGCTTGAGTACCTGTATTTCCACCCATTGATGCAACGATAGGCATCAGAATGGCTAGTGCAACATAGCTTGCAATAGTGTCATCAAAAAGACCTATTATACTAGATGAAACAATGGCTGTAACTAGATTTATAAGTAGCCAAATACCACGAGATCTGGTAGCCTTTAGCAGGCTATCATCTTCTTCTTCATCAGCATCACCGACGTTTGCAAGATTATAAATTTGCTCAGTTGCGCTATCTTCTATAAAGTCATGCACGTCATCTGTCGTAATACGTCCTAAAAGCACACCCTTGCTATCAACGACAGGTATAGAGTTTAAGTCGTAGTTTTGTACCCTATCTACAACCTCCTCTATAGGCTCATTATCTATGGCCACGTGAGGCTTATATTTATCCTCTTCGCTTTTTTTAATGATCTCTTCAAGAGTTTTGTTAAAGTCAAAAAGGATCAAGTCTTCAAGAGGAATGGCAAATTTTAAAACCTGATCATCGTCTATTATAAAAAGCTGAGAAACGTTTTCTAATTCACCGTTTTCTTTCTGTTCTCTTAGTCTATTAACGGCTATTTGCAGTTTTTCTTTTAAATTCGCGCTAAAAAGCTCCGTCTGCATATATGCACCGGCTTCATTCTCATCGTAGCTTCTAATCCTTAAAATTTCCTCTTGATCATCCCTGCCAAGACTGTCAAAAACCTCTTTCGCCTTTTTCTCGTCAATATCTTCTATGTATTCTAAAAGCTCGGCAGCATCGTCACTCTCTAATTCTTCTATAGCCTCTATAATCTTATCTGTAGGTAGAGTTTCGATAACATCTTTAAGCATATGATCAGGAAGCTCTATGGCCACATCACCTAAAATTTCAGGTTCAAGCTTCTCTATGTACTCTGCAAAAAGCTCCTCATCATGTTGCCTTACGGTCTTTAGATGCTGAGCTATGTCAGCAGGACTCAGCTCCTCTTCGATAGTATCGTTTAAATGCGAATCTATGAGCTCTTTGGCTTCGGTCAATTGATCATTTTCATTCATATTAATCCTTAAAATTCCACAAAGTTATCAAAAGACTCTTCTTTTTCAGATACCAATTCTTTGTCCAAATATTTTTTTATTCTTGAGTCATTTTCAGCTATAATCTTTTTAAATTCGGCACTTACAGAGCCCTCTACACTGCGTTTTTTTACCTTAAGCATACTTTCTGGATTTATAGCCTTTTGATTTTTGTATAAGCCAAAATGCAGATGTGGTCCTGTACTCATTCCGGTATTTCCTACGTAGGCTACAAGTTGATTTTGCTTGACTTTTACACCTGATTTTATGCCCTTGGCAAAACCATTTAAATGCGCGTACAAGGTCTCATATCCTCCACTATGCCTTATTATCAGAACCTTGCCGTATCCGCCCTTTCTGCCTACAAATTTTACTGTTCCATCGCCCGCGGATTTTATAGGAGTACCTTTAGGTGCACCATAATCAACCCCAAGATGAGCCTTATATCTTTTTAATACTGGGTGATATCTCTTAAGTGTAAAAGGTGATGTTATACGCGCATTTGCTATAGGTCTGATAAGAAAAAATTTATCATTTTGCTTTCCGCTTTTATCGTAAAATTTATTCTCCATTTTATATACGGTGTGCTGTTTTTTATTTACCTCAATCATTGAAGAGTGAATTTCAGGCGTACCAAATACCCTGCCAAGCCTTCTTTTTTGAGTATAAACAATAATAAGCCTATCGCCTTTTTTAATCTTTCTAAAATCCACCTGCCCGCTCATAGCAACGCTAAAAGCATTTGCAAGCGCGATATTACCGGTATGATCTAAAATATCTTGATATGGAGAAACATTTATCTTGATGCTTAAAACTAGATCTTCTATCTGATATGATATTGGAGTTAACTGCACTTTAAATTTATCATTCACATCTTTATATATTTGAATTTGAAGCTCTTCGTTTATAGGGATTAAAACCTGTCTAATGCCGCCCTCGTCATCCCTTAAAATTTGATATTTTACGCCTGCCATTATCTCGCTTACAGCCTCTTTGTCCTCTCTGTCTAAGCTATAATAGATAGATAAGGGTATAGAGTTATTTTCAAGGAAGGTTAAAAATGTAGCGCCATTTGGCCATATAAGCTCTTCTACACTAGGTTTTGCGGCAAACAGCTGTAAAAAAAATGTCATAAATAATATTATTTTTTTTACCATAAGCTCCCCTAGATAAAGAATAGGTGTAATTATACTTTGAACTTACTTATATTTTGCAAAACTAAAGCGGTTTTAGGCTATAATCCTTTAAAATCTTAAAAATTTAGGAGAAAATTTGAAAAATATAGTAGCCTTTTTAGTTATTTTCATAACATCTTGTTTTGCGGCACAATTTAGCATGAATGAGTATAATGCTCCGCTAATAGAAGCAAAAGACGGATACGGCACAATAATAGACAGCCCTGATATAGTTGTCGGCTCAAGTGGTATAGTAATGCATAATTTCGGCCCGTCAAAAAGATCAATAATAGCTCGTGCGAGCGTAACAGAAAAAAGCGGAGGATTTGCCAAAGTTCGCTTTGAAGTATTTGACTCTTTGGAGCAAAAGGCTATGCCAATACCCGGAATTCTTCCTGCAAGAGGTGATACTATCATACTAAACTACTTATATAACCGTTCTTTAATAGTAGTTCCAAATAAGGAAATTTATGATGAAGTAGTAAACTCTTTTAAAAGCATGGAGTTTATACATCCTGATATTGTAGGCTCATATTTAAGCTACGAATATAAGCCAAATCCTAGTCGCAACGACTTTCGCAAAATGTGCTCTCAAAGTGCGGCCGGACTAATATTTATAGCGATGAACAACGAAGCCTTGTTTGCAGATTGTCAAAGCTTTGAAGTTTTAAAGAGATTTAAAAGCGGTTCGGTAAGCTACTATCAACTACCGTTTTATACTCGTGTTAAAGATATAGATACAGTATTTTGGAAATTTGGCTCAAGCAAGATAAGCGACTTTGATCGCCATTACAAATCACTTTTGAAAGATAAATAATGGAAAAAAGACATATAGATTTTTTTACTAGACTATTAAATCAAGACAATGCATATTTTGACAAGGCTCACCTTTTGGCATATAGCTACGATGCGACAAGAAAACGTCATCTGCCAGATGGGGTGCTTTTCCCAAGAGATGAGAGCGATGTAAGCGCTATTTTAAAATATTGTAACGAAAATAAAATTCCTATAATCGCGCGCGGAGCTGGAAGCGGCTTTACAGGAGGATCTTTAGCTATAGAGGGCGGTATAATTTTAGCCTTTGAAAAGCATATGAATAAAATTCTTGAAATAGATATGCAAAATATGGTTGCAGTAGTGCAGCCAGGCTGTATAAATATGGATTTGCAGCGAGCTGTAGAGGCTAAAGGGCTTTTTTATCCACCAGATCCTGCCAGTCAAGACTACTCTACAATAGGTGGAAACGTAAGCGAAAACGCTGGAGGTATGAGAGCCGCGAAATACGGAATTACCAAGGATTACGTAATGGCACTTAGAGCAGTGCTTCCAAACGGAGAGGTCGTAAGAGCTGGTAAGCGTACTATAAAAGATGTCGCAGGATACAATATAGCTGGCATTTTAATAGCTTCAGAGGGCACACTTGCTGTAATAACCGAAATTACCCTAAAGCTAATCGCTAAGCCAAAATTTAGAAAAACCGCTATGGGTGTATTTGACAGTGTAAATTCAGCTATGAATGCCGTATATAAGACCATGGCTGCTGGAGTAACACCTGTGGCGATGGAGTTTTTGGACAACTTAAGCATACGCGCGGTCGAGGAGAAATTTAATAAAGGCTTGCCTACAAATGCTGGCGCGATTTTAATAAGCGATGTTGACGGTGATATCGAGGCCGGCTTAGTGCAAGATCTAGAGATAATACAAAAAGTATTTAAGGAAAACGGGGCTAGCGATTTTAAAATTGCACGTGATGAAGCAGAAAGAAATGATATATGGTTTGCGCGCAGAAACTGCTCTCAAGCGATAAACATATATGGAACCTTGAAGCTAAACGAAGATATTACAGTGCCTAGATCAAAGCTTCCTGAACTGTTGGAAAAAATTAGCGAAGTAGCGGCTAAATACGGAGTGCAAGTACCTTGCTTTGGACATACCGGAGACGGCAACGTACATACAAACGTAATGGTGGTAGACAAGAACGATCCTGCACAGGTACAAAACGGGCATAAGGCGATAGAGGAAATTTTTAAGATCACCGTTGATCTTGGAGGCACACTTAGCGGCGAGCATGGCATAGGTATAAGTAAGGCCGAATTTATGCCACTTGCATTTACAGATGCAGAGATGGCTCTATTTAAGGAGATAAAAAAGGCCTTCGATCCGAATAATATTTTAAATCCGAACAAGATGGGGCTGTAAAACAAATTGAAATTTACAAAAGACGACTTAAAAGCATATATTAAAATCGCATTTAGTATCAAAGATAAGCAGCTGCTTCACTACGCTTCAAGCCTTAGCTTTCATACTATGCTTTCGATTATACCTGTGCTTTTAATCTCGTTTTCGATATTTACTCAAATGCCCAGCTTTAGCGTATACTACGGCAAGATAAAAGAATTTATATTCTCATCTTTACTACCTTCAAATCAAGAAATGATAACAGAACATATAGAGACCTTTTTACAAAACAGCTCGGCCTTAGGAGTGCTTGGTCTTGGCGCTATTATCTTTACTTCGATAATGTTTTTTATGGATTACGAATATGTGATAAATAAAATCATGAAGAGCGAAGGAAGAAATTTTTGGAGCTCTCTAAGTGTATATTGGACGCTTATTACACTAGCTCCCATAGGGCTTGGGCTTAGTTTTTATCTATCCAATATGCTTCAAAATTTATTAAATTCAAACTCATACACAAATTGGATAAATTTCTTAAGCATATTTCCATATCTAATCATTTGGGCGATTTTTTGCATCACATATCTCATATCAGTAAGCCGACCAATAGCCATCAGAAACGCTCTTTTTAGCTCCTTTATAGCCTCTCTTATCTGGTATTTTGGTAAAAACATATTTGTATTTTATGCGGTTAATAACAAGACCTATCTTAGTATCTACGGCTCATTTTCTGTCGTTCTTTTGTTCTTCTTGTGGGTTTATGTCTCTTGGATAATATTTTTATACGGAGTTAAACTTTGTAGCTTTTTAGAGCAAAGAGATAAAGCAAAAGAGATTGGAAAAAACGAGCAAGAGGGCTAAATTTCTGTTTTTTATACTAATTAAACTTAAAATATTATAGATTAAAAAGATATATAAATTTATATCCAAATTTACACTATCCGTCCTTAACTCTAAAAACCAAATTAAATTTTCATCGAAAATCCCGCCTAAATTTAGTAGATGAAGCACCAAACCAAGAGGGTAAAAAATCACAAAAATTAAACTCAGAGGCAACACGGCAAACTGCTGAAAGCTAATCAGAGGGAAAAAATATAAAACCGGTATTATCATAGCCAAATACACCCATAAATTTAGCAAGATAACATGAGCGAGATTTGAAAATTTATTACCAAAATGATGCAGATAAAGATAGATATAAAACACTCCTGCGCAAGAGAGATAAAAGCCGATACTAAACAACAGAGATGGCATAAAACTAACCGCAAAAGCTATCAAAATAAACAGAGCTTCAAAACTAATAATTCGCACATTTCTACTAAGCATATAAAAAATAAGCAAGCTCATCAAAAATGCGCGCAAAAAAGACGGCACAAAGTCTATCAGCATAATATAGCCAAATAAAAATATAAAAATAACTATACTTAGATCAAATTTCTCACTTCTAAAAGGAAAAAATCTAGCCTGAAAATAGCGATAAATAGGGCGCAATATAAAATACAAAAACCCAAAAATAATTCCCAAATGATAGCCGCTGATGGCTATTAGATGGGCTATTGCAAAGTGATTTACATCGCTTCTTAACTCCTTTGATATCGGAGTGGCTAAAAATAGCGCAGTATATAGCTCTTTTGCCTTTGATATGTCGTGTTGATTGGATATAAAATCATAGATTTTTTCTCTAAATTTATCCAGATATTTGCTATTTTCACTATATCTTATCTCTAAAATTCCAAAATTTGGCAGATAAAAACTACGGCTTAAATAATCGATAAAAGTAAGTTTATTTTTAATGGGACGAAGCAAAATTTTAGAATTTATCTCGGGCTCAAAATCCACTTTGGCGGTCGTATACAGCGTAAAATTTCCTGTTTTTAGCCTTAAAACTCGGTAAGTTTTACCTTTTTCATTTGTTTTTAGATAGCTTTGAAGCACCTTGGCTTGCAAAATTTCATACCTATCTGCCTTAAAGCCTTTAAATTCATAAAATTTGATAGCTAAATTAAAGGCTAAAACAAAAAGACAAAAAAGGCAAAACAGCCCTATTTCACGCTTGCTTTCAAAAACTTTATTACTATACATAAAGTGTTAAATTGCAAATTTAGCAAACGACCAAAACCCCATCAACCGGTAAATTCGGCCATATGAATTGCGCCAAAACTCTTATCGACAAAGCGGGTAAATTCTTTTTGAAATATTACATCAACCGTGCCGACAGGTCCGTTTCTGTTCTTGCCGATTATTATCTCTGCATCCTCTTCGATCTTGTTTGGTATAAATTTAGGCACATACTCTTTACCTTCGGCCTTGGCTCGCTTCTCGCGCTCCTTCTCCTCCTGCTCGAGATAGACCTCATCACGGTAGACGAAAAGTATCATATCCGCATCCTGTTCGATCGCTCCCGATTCTCTTAAATCACTTAGCATCGGACGCTTATTTGCACGCGCTTCAAGGCTTCGGTTTAGCTGAGATAGAGCGATTATCGGCATATCAAGCTCACGTGCAAGAAGCTTTAATCCGCGCGAAATTTCAGCGATCTGTAAGTGTCTATCGGAGTAGTTTGACGTAGCCATCATAAGTCCGATGTAATCAATCACGCAAAGCGAAATTTCAGGATGGCTCGACTTTAGCTTACGCATCTGAGTTCTTATCTGATGGATATTTACATATCCGCTATCATATACGAAAAACTTCTTATTAGACATATCCTCACAAGCATCGCTCATCCTGCTCCACTCCTCATCATCCATCTTTGCCGTCATTATGTTTTGAAGTGGGATTGAGGTTTTAGCAGAAAGCATCCTTAGCATAATCTGCTCGGCAGGCATCTCAAGCGAGAAAAAGACAACTCCGTTACCCCGCTGTAAAACATTACTCATTAAATTTAGACATATAGTGGTCTTGCCCATACCCGGACGAGCGGCAATGATGATAAGATCGCCGTTTTTAAAGCCTTTTGTTTTTTCATTTAATTCTTTAAATCCGGTATCTATTCCTACTATATCCTGGTTTTCAAGCATCTTTTGCTTCTCAAGATGAGCTAAGACATCTACTATGATCTCTTTGCTTTCCTTTATGACTCCAGCCGCCGAGCCCTCCACAAGTGAATAAAAGCTCTGGCTTAGCTCATCGACCATATCGCGGCTTGGCTTATCCTCGCTTACCTTATTTGGGATCTGGTGAGCTATCTGCACTAAAGATCGCTTTATCGATTTTTCCCTAAGTTCTGTTGCATATTTTTTAATATCCAGGATTGAGTTTGTACCAATAATATTTGCAAAAATTTCCTCATCAAATTTACTTCCTAACTTTGTCTTTAAAAATGTCGTCTCTATCGGCAAATCCGCATTCATGCACTCGACCATAGCCAAATATACGTCCGCATGACCTTTTAGATAAAAATCCCCGGCAGAAATAGTGTCAAAAATTTCAGCTAAATTATCTCCGCTATAGATGATAGAGCTTAAAATCGACCTCTCCATATCGAGGTCATAAAGATTATGCATATTTATCTCGTTCTTAGCCACGGCTCTTTATCTCCTCGTCAAGCTCTAGTAAAAACCTATCCACAAGCTCGTGCTCTTTCAGCCTTGCGACGACCTCTCCTCGGCGCATTATAAGCCCGCTTTCTTTGCCAAAAGCTATCGCCACGTCAGCACCCTTAGCCTCGCCTATCGCATTTACCACGCAGCCCATAACAGAGACGTTAAGCGGCTCTTTGATATGCTTTGTCTTTTCCTCGACTATCTTAATCGCCGCCATTAGATCGCTTTGAAGCCTCCCGCAGGTAGGGCAAGAGATGATATTTAGCCCCTCTTTTTGTCTTCCGCTATCTTTTAAAATAGCCTTTGCGACCTTTATCTCCTCTTCAAGCTCGCCCGTGATGCTCACTCTCATCGTATCGCCGATTCCTTCAAGCAAAAGCCCCCCAAGCGCAATAGACGATTTTATAGTCGCGTGAAAAGTGGTTCCAGCCTCGGTTACTCCTAAATGAAATGGATATATAACCTTTGGGCGAAGTTCACGGTAAGCCTGCATGGTACGCTCTACATCGCTTGATTTAAGAGAAATTTTAATATCCGTAAAATCAAAATCCTCAAGCAAATTTATGTTATAAATCGCAGAAGCCACCATAGCCTCAACCGTTCTACCATATTTATTCTCAAACTGCTCCTCTAGCGAGCCTGAATTTACACCGATTCTTATAGGTAAATTTCTTTGCTTGCATGCATCCACAACTGCTTTTATGCGCTCTTTTGAGCCGATATTGCCCGGATTTATCCGTACGGCATCTACAAATTCACTAACTATAAGTGCATATCGGTAGTTGAAGTGTATATCAGCTACCACAGGAAGCGGACTTTGCCTTACTATTTCGCGCAGAGCTGCAGCGTCCTCTTTGTCAAGTACCGCACAACGCACTATATCGCATCCTGCAAAATAAAGCCTGCTTATCTGCTCTAAGGTGCCTTTTATATCCCTTGTCTTAGAAAATGTCATCGACTGCACCGAGATGGGAGCATCACCCCCTATTAAAACATCACGAATTTTTATCTGTTTAGTTGGATATCTTTGCAAAATTTGCCTTTTAATTTTTTGGGTAATTATAAGAAATTTTCACTTTCAAAAGGCTCAAATTTAAATTATAAACCAAATTAAATTTAAACTGACACAAAACATCTAAGCATACATGCAATTTAATGCTTATTAAGCTTAAAATATATAAAATTAGCAGCTGTTTTTATTACTTACAAAACTTAACTAGGAGCCGAGCATGAACTCAAAATTAGCAAGAAGTGTTACGATTTTAATATCATTTTTACTAGTAATAGCACTAAGTATATTCTCTTTTGTCTCGTTTAATATAACAAAACAAGAGACAAAGACACTTATATCCTCATCTCAATACAGTATAGTAAAAGATGCGATAGAGTATATGCAAAACTACATGGATTCAAAGCTAAGCATAGTAAAATCAGTAGCTTCTTATATAGAGAGTTCGGAGTATAACGAAGATAATTTTGAGCAGATATTAAAGGTAGGTAGCCAATCTGGTAAATTTGTATCTTTATATGCAGGTTTTGAAAAAGACGGCAGGATGCTACGATCAAATGGAAACCACCAATACCCAAGCCTAAATGGATACGACCCAAGAGCAAGAGGATGGTATAAACAAGTCATATCGGCTAAAGATGCCGTTATCACAGATCCATATATCTCAACCAAAGATCAAAAACTAACTATATCATTCGCAGCCCCTATTAAAAAAGGCGGCAAACTATCAGGTGTTGTATCATCAGATATTACTCTTGAGAAATTAAGCGAAGTAATATCAAATATGAAACACCACAATGATGACTACATACTACTCATAGATAAAAATGCAAAAAGCATCATAAATCCTAATAAAGAGCTTCTAATGAAGGAGTCTGAGGTAAATAAAAATTTACTCAACTTCTTTAAGGATAGTTCTACAAAATCAACAACATACGCATTTAACGATAATAACAATGATATGGTTGCAGCGTGCCTAAAAGATGATATTACTGGTTGGTTACTATGCTCAGTAACCACAGCAAAAACATACAATCAAAGCATAGACAATCTATTCATATATCAACTCATCCTATCCATATGCTCTATACTGCTTATAGTGACCACTTTGGCTGTTGTATTAAATTTAAAACTAAAACCTCTATCCAAGATTAAAGAGGGGCTGTTTGAATTTTTTGCATATCTAAACGATAGCTCTAGGGAGTGCAAGCAAATAACAGTAAAATCAGACGATGAATTCAAACAAATGGCGGATCTTATCAACGAGAATATTAAAAATATAGCAGACGGTCTAAAAAAAGACACTAAAATGATAAATGATGCTAAGATGGTCTTTAAATCAGCATCTACAGGCAATCTAGGGCAAAATATTAACCAAACTCCTAATAATAGAAATTTAGAAGAGTTAAAAGACCTTATTAACAATTTTGTAAATACGCTAAAAACCGATATTCACGGCGTTGTTGAAATTTTAGGACTTTATACGAATAATGACTTTACAGCCAGAATCGATCTTGGAGATTCTAAAAGCGAAAAAAGAAAGCTTGGGGAGGGCATAAATTTCTTAGGTGAAGAGATGAGCAATATCCTTAGAAATTCACTTGAACAAAACAAAATGCTAGAAGAGAAATCTCAGGTGCTAAATTCATTTGTTCACAACCTATCCGAAGGCACAAACAAGCAAGCGGAATCTGTCCAAGAGAGCGTGCTAGCGATAGAAGAGATAAATAACTCAATGCACTCAATAAACGACAAAGCAAATCAAATCATAAACCAAAGCAACGACATAAAAAATATCGTCAGCATCATAAGAGATATAGCCGATCAGACAAATTTACTAGCTCTTAATGCGGCGATCGAGGCGGCACGAGCAGGAGAGCACGGACGCGGATTTGCCGTAGTGGCGGACGAAGTAAGAAATCTAGCCGAAAGAACGCAAAAATCACTATCCGAAATAGAAGCGAATATCAATATGCTATCTCAAGGCATAAACGATATGAGCCATAGCATATTTGAGCAGACCAAAGGCATAGATCAGATCAATCAGGCCATAGTCGAGATAGATAATGTAACAAGAGAAAATATTAAGATAGCAAAAAATACTAACGAAATTGCCTCACAGGTAAACGAAGCGGCAAAAATCGCTACGCAGGATGTGCGTAAAAAGAAATTTTAATTTTATTTGCAGGATCCGATTAGGAGAAATTCATCGGATCCATATCCACATCAAAGCCGAAATTTGAGCAAATTTTACCCGCTTTAATAAGCGGTATATGAGAATTTGATCTTAGTAGTATCTCGTATCTATACTTGCCGGAAATCATCTCTATAGCGCATTTTCCATGCCCTACTATCTGCAAATTTGACTCCTCGCTAGCTAGATTATTTAGCTCTTTTAGACACTCATTTAGCCTCTCTTTAGCTAAATTTTCATTTTTATCGCTTATAACTACTCGTAAAAGTCTAGCAAAAGGCGGATATAAGCCATCCCTGTAAGCTATCTCGTCGGCTAAAAACGAATCATAATCATCTATATAGCTTTTAAAAAACTCTTTTTGCAGGCTTTGTATCACGACTCTACCACGCCCTACTCGTCCCGCCCTGCCAGCCACCTGCATCGCAAGAGCCAAGGTTCTCTCACGAGACCTAAAGTCAGGAAAATTTAGAAGCTCATCTATGCCCATTATTACAGCTAAATCCACGTTATGATAATCATGCCCTTTGCTTAGCATCTGAGTACCTACCAGAATTTGCACTTCACCGTCATTAAAGGCCTTTAGGCTCTTTTCTAACCTGCTTTGAGTTGTTATCTCATCTCTATCAAATTTGGCTATTTTGGTATCTTTAAAAGCCTCTTGAAGCTTTGCGGTAAGTTCATCCGTGCCTATTTTTTTGGCTTCTATCATCTCGCTTTCACAATTTTCGCAAGTTTTTACAACAGGCATTGTAAAACCGCAGTATTGACACTTTAACATATTGCGCCTCTTATAAAAGCTCATTCCAACGCTACAGAACGGACACTTTATCGTATGTCCGCAATCCCTGCAAACAAGATATTTAAAATTCGCTCTCGTAGGTACAAAGACCACAGCTTGCTTGCCTATACTTATACTTCTTTCAAGCTCTGATAAAATTTTTTGACTTAAACCCGTCTCACTCTCATCGTATATAAACTCTTTTTCACTCTTATAAAATGTTCCCTTTAGCCTAAAATTTGCTTGCTTAAAGTAAGTTACAAGACTTGGAGTTGCAGAGCCTAAAAGCACTTTTACATCAAATTTATTAGCTAAAAACAAAGCCAAATCTCTAGCGTTATATCGCGGATTTTGAGCTGATTTATAGCTCTCATCGTGTTCTTCATCGACTACTATCAAGCCTAAATTCGTAAACGGTAAAAATAGAGCCGATCTTGCACCGGCAATTAACTTTATCTCACCGCTTAAAAATTTAGTCAAAATTTCATTTCGTTTTTTTTGTGTAATTTTAGAGTGCCAAAGACCGAATTTATCGCCAAAATAGCTCTTAAGCCGCTTTTGCATCTGAGGAGTTAGAGAGATTTCCGGCATGAGAAACAAAACCTGATTTCCTTTATTTAGATATTCTTTTATTAAAGATATATATACTTCACTTTTGCCACTTCCAGTATCACCAAAAAGTAGGCTAGCCTTATGCTCTTTAGCAAATTTAAGAGCTTCTTTTTGAGCATCGCTCAAATTTGGCTCTTTGTTAAATTTACTATCCTCTAAAATAGGCTTTATACTATTGTCAAAAGGAGTAAAAAGTCCTGCGCTAACACATAAATTTGAGATATAGTAATATGAGATGAAGCTTAGAAGCGAAATTTGAATATCGGTTAGTTTGGTCGGTAAAATTTCTAAAATTTCAAGAGTTTTAAACTCGGGCTTTTGTATTTTTTTTAATACATAGCCTAGAGTTTTTTTATTTTTTATGTTTATGAGAACTTGCGTATAAGGAGAGATTTCATAGCCACTATGATAGGCAAGCGGCTTATAGTTTAGGCCGCTTGGTATTATCTCGTAATAGTTCATTACTCCGTTAGTTGTTTGCAAAGATCTTTGTTGGTATCGTCAGAGCAACCAAAAGAGCCGTTTGTTTTATCGTATTTAAATGTTACAGTTTTTCCAGCTACAGTAAATTCATAGTCATCTCCGCTCTTTTTCCAGCCTGAAGTGCCGCCATCACCTTTAGGCTTAATTCCGTCTCGCAAAACATTATCGAAAAGATTAGTGCTGGTAGCACTTTTTTCAAGATCGGGATATGTAAAAGTTCCGGATAGCATATTGGTATTTTTTATATTTACTATCGCACTTCTAATAGACGATATGTCAGCTCTAGCTCTAGTAATAATAGCGTCATCTCTAGTGGCGAATAGTCTAGGGACGGCAATAGCAGCTAAAATACCCAAAACTACAATAACAAATACAAGCTCAACCATTGTAAATCCGCGTTTCATTATCGTTCCTTTATTTTTATGTCATTTTATCACATATAAACTTATAAGTAATCTATTCTAAGGATTAAATTTGACATTAGAGCCACCAAATTTATGGGTTTTAGTAAGTTTTTTTACAGACTCAACTTCGTTAAAAGCTACACATATAGTATCGTTGCTTGTCCCTATATTTGAAACAGTTACTATACCGTCAGATACGGATATTTTTGAACAACCTTTATTTTTGACACTTAAAAAAACATCTGTATTTATAGAAGTAGTATTGTCAATAGCAGAGCCTGAATTATCTAGCAACAAATTCACACGAGTAATATTTTTCCATTTCGTATCGGACTTAAATCCTCCTACACTTGTATAATATGTAGATATATCCATAATAAGAGTGGCAAGACTTGATGCACTTTTTGATATCTCTGCATCATCTCTAGTTGCAGCCAACTTTGGGATAGCAACAGCAGCTAAAATACTTAGTAAAACAATCACAAAAATAAGTTCAATCATAGTAAATGCACGCTTCAACTTATTTCCCTTTAAATTTGCGCAGAATTTAAAAAAGCCCAAATCTACTAAAAGTAGAATCGGGCTTTTTATTATGTAAAATACACAACTAAAATATTAGTTAAATTTTACACTTCTTCCGCCAACTTGGTAAGTTTTTGCAGCCGGAGTATCGCCGAAAACATTTTTCATAGCAGGTATCTCAAATAGTTTCGGGCATTTACCAGTACTGTTATTAGGAGTTGCAGTAATAGTTCCTGCACCGCTGTCAAATGCCACTGTAATACATTCATCACTAATAACTTTTATTTTTCCGTCTGTTGTTGTTTGGGTCATATCCGGCCAATTACTTGAAAACTCGCCTTGAGAAGTATAATACGCTGTAAGATCGGAAATAAGCGTAGAATAGTTTGTAGCAGCCTTTGAAATCTCTGCATCATCCCTTGTTGCAGATAGTCTTGGGATAGCTACAGCAGCCAAAATACCTAAAATAACGATCACGAAGATCAACTCAATCATTGTAAAACCTTTTCTCATAAGAGACTCCTTAAATTTATTTCTACATACATTTATGTAGTTAAACGAATTATATGTTTTTAATACTTAAATAGATATAAATTTATACTAAATTTTTATAAAATCTTATATAAACAAAAAGAAATATTAAATTTTTAGCTATTTAAAGCCATATTGGCAGCCTTGGTCAAAAAGGCGGAACAAATTAAGATGACTCTATCCATGACTTCAATATCGCTTTTTATTTATATCTAAGCGTATTTAATAACAGAGTAGGATACTACGAATAGAGCTATGACTATACACAGAGTCAAAAATATAGTCGCCATTTTATTTCCTTTCTTTTAAATCGGTTAGTTCTTTAATCTTTTTATTTATCTTCTTAAAAAGTACAGATATTATGATCGATAATACAACTACGGCTATACCGACTAAGATTATATCTAAATTTTCCGCTTTTTGTCTGATGGTTACTATCCAACCTATAACAGCAAATAGAGCAGTAAGAAAAAATATAATTAATGATTTTAAAAAATCTATATCAGCTTTTAATCCCTCATTCTTACTCATAAATACCCTTAAATTTTATTTGGATTATAACATATTAAAATTTACTACAATATGGATTTTATAATATAAGTAATGATGTTATTGTGGGTTTGATACTAAATTTCAGCTTATCTCTTGGCTTAGTTTTTTAGCAAGATTTTCCAAATCACGCTCTTGCTGGTAGTTTTCGTAGCATTTTTGCACAAAGGCGCTTAACAGCTCTTTCACATCAAGATATTTCTTACCTCCCAAAAACACCTCCCAGTCGCGCTCAAAGCTCCTAGCAAAGTCATCTTCAAGGCTTATAGTATAGTCTCTTGATGCGATTGTAACTGTTATTTTTTTCATTATTTACCTAAAACGGCTTCGATTTTGCGGACTATATCGTCAGATTCTATATTTTTATTTTTGAGTTCATCTTCAAGGCGTAAAATCTGATTTGTTTTGGCTTCGTTTTGAGCTTTAAGCGCTATAAGCTCATTACGTAGCGCTTCGTTCTCATCGCAAATTTCATTATATTTGACAAGCAGGTCGTTTACTTTATCCGTAAGAGTATTTAATACTTTTTCGTTTTCAAACATAAGATCCCTTTATTTGGTATAATTTCCTCGAATTGTAACATAAAATAAGCTGTTTTTTAAAGAGGATAAATGAAAAATTTTGAAATTTCATCCAAATTTAGCCCAAGTCCCGATCAGACAAATGCTATAAATGGTATAGTAGAGTCTATAAGATCAGGCTCTAGCTATCAGACCCTGCTTGGAGTTACGGGTTCGGGCAAGACCTTTACTATGGCAAATGTAATAGCAAGGCTAAATATGCCGACTCTCGTAATGACACACAATAAATCTCTTGCGGCGCAGCTTTATAGCGAATTTAAGGGCTTTTTCCCAAATAATCATGTGGAGTATTTCATAAGCTACTATGACTATTATCAGCCTGAAGCATATATCCCCAGAAGCGACCTGTATATAGAGAAAGATAGCTCGGTAAACGAGGAGCTTGAGCGGCTTAGGCTCTCGGCTACGGCAAGCTTGTTAAGCTTTGATGATGTGATAACTATAGCTTCAGTATCTGCAAACTACGGCTTAGGAAATCCTAGCGAATATAAAGGTATGGTGCTATATCTAAAGGTAGGAGAAGCCTTAAATCAACGCAAACTGCTTAGTAAACTCGTAGATATGGGCTATAAGCGAAACGATGCCTACTTTGACCGTGGCGACTTTCGCGTAAATGGCGATGTGGTCGATGTCTATCCTGCGTATTATAACGACGAGGCACTTAGGATAGAGTTTTTCGGAGATGAGATAGATGAGATGTATCATTTTGACGTTTTAGACAATAAAAGGCTTAAAAGCATAGGCAAATTCACGCTTTACGCAACTAGTCAATTTATAGTCGGAGAGGATAGGCTAAAAATCGCGATTAAGCAGATTGAAGCGGAATTAGACGAGAGACTAAAGGAATTTAACGAGCAAGGCAAGCTCGTAGAGGCTCAGAGGCTAAAGCAGAGGGTTGAATTTGATCTGGAGATGCTAAATTCTACCGGAATGTGCAAAGGTGTCGAAAACTATGCCAGACATTTAACGGGTCAAGCTCCGGGAGAGACGCCATACAGCCTATTTGACTACTACGAAATAAGCGGAAAGGACTATCTAGTAATAATTGATGAGAGTCACGTGAGCTTGCCACAGTTTCGCGGAATGTATGCTGGTGATAAAAGTCGTAAAGAGGTGCTGGTGGAGTATGGATTTCGTCTGCCGTCCGCACTTGATAACCGTCCTTTGAAATTTGATGAATTTATCAATAAAAGAGCTAAATTTCTATTTGTATCGGCTACTCCAAACGAGCTTGAGCTTGAGCTCTCAAAGGGGCATGTGTATGAGCAAATTTTGCGCCCTACGGGACTTCTTGATCCGCTAATAGAGATAAAAGATAGCGATAATCAAGTGGAAATTTTATTCGACGAAGCAAAGCGAGTAATAGAGAGAAACGAAAGAGTTTTAGTAACGGTGCTAACTAAAAAGATGGCGGAGGAGCTAAGCAGATATTACACGGAACTTGGCATAAAAGTAAAGTACATGCACTCCGATATCGATGCAATAGAGCGAAACGAGATAATAAGAGGGCTTAGGGGCGGTGACTTTGATATGCTAATAGGCATAAACTTGCTTCGCGAGGGTCTTGACCTGCCCGAAGTAAGTCTAATAGCCATAATGGATGCCGATAAAGAGGGGTTTTTACGCTCTACTACAAGCTTAATACAAACAATGGGGCGAGCTGCCAGAAACGTAAACGGCAAAGTGATGATGTTTGCCAAAAAGATCACCAAATCCATGCAAGAGGCGATGGATACGACAAATTCTCGTCGCAAACTACAAGAAGAGTACAATAAGGCTAATAATATCACTCCAAAGAGTGCAAGCAGAAATATCGAAGAGAGCCTTCATATAGAGGACGAGGGCGAACTATATAGAAAAAATAAGAATTTAGAAAAGATGCCGGCTGCAGAGCGCGCTAAAATCGTAAAAGAGCTAAGAAAACAGATGCTTGAGGCAGCAAGTAAGCTTGAATTTGAAAAAGCGGCAGCTTTGCGAGATGAGATAGCAAAGCTAAGAAAATTGTAAATTAAATTTGGGCCAAATTTAGCCCAAATTTTAACTCTCTTTTAACAGTTTTGAAGCTATATGCTCCCTTTTTGCATTATCATTGTCTTTTTTGGTGGTTTTGTAGATTTTGCTTACATACTCCTCAAAGATCTCTTGAGAATTTATGCTGTTTTCGCCCTCTTTCACCTTCGCTTTATAGTACTCTCCATTTTTATAAAGCTCAAACGCAAGCTCGTTGTCGCTTAGTTGGATTCGCAAAAACTCAAGCAATCTATCTTGTAAATTTTGCTCGTAAATTGGTGTCATAAGCTCTAATCTACGCTCTAAATTTCTAGGCATCCAGTCCGCGCTAGAGATATAAAGCTGCGGTGTGGCGTGCTTGAAGTATAAAATTCTTGCATGCTCTAAATATTTGCCTATGATTGAGCGGACGCGAATGTTCTCACTAACCCCTTTTATGCCCGGTCTTATGCAGCAAATTCCTCTGACGATAAGATCTATACTAACCCCTGCAGCACTAGCCTCGCTTAAAGCATTTATGATATCGCTATCTACAAGCGCATTCATCTTGGCTATTATCTGGCCCTCTTTGCCCTTTTTGGTCTCATTTTTTATCATCTCCAAGACTCGCTCTTTAATTTGCATCGGAGACATCGAGAGAGTATTTAGTCTGCGATTTTTAGAAAATCCCGACAGGATATGAAAAAATGTGGTACTATCGTGAGCAAACTCGCTTTTGCTAGTAAAATAGCTCACATCGGTATAAATTTTAGCCGAACCACCATTATAGTTGCCTGTGCCAAAGTGCATATAAAATTTAAGTTTATCGCCTACTTGGCGGATCACTTGGCTGACCTTGGCATGTACCTTAAAGCCTGCAATTCCATATATCACGTGAGCACCGGCATCTTCAAGAGCCTTTGCCCAGTGCAGGTTATTTTCTTCATCAAATCTAGCCTTAAGCTCTACCATTACGGTTACTTGCTTGCCATCGCTTGCAGCATCTATTAAAGATTGAATAATAGGTGAGTTTTTATCCACTCTGTAAAGAGTCATTCGTATAGAAATCACTTTAGGGTCTTTGCTCGCCTCTTTTATAAATTTGACAACAGGATCAAAGCTTTCATATGGGTGCAAAATCAACACATCTTCTTTGTCTATCGCATCAAAAATAGGCATATGCTCACTAAAAGGCAAAAGAGTTCTAGGTGTATATGGCGGAAGTGCAAGATGAGAAAATTCCTTATTTCCCACTATCTGCCAGAGCGAATTTAACGTGAGTGGAACCGTGTACTCATAGATATCTTTGTAAAAAATCTTCATGTGAGTGTTTAGAAACTCGACTATATCGGCATCGGCGTCCTTTTGTATCTGCATACGGACAAAAGCGCCTTTTCTGCGAAGTTTAAGCCCCTGCTCCAATATCATCATAAAGTCATCGGCTTCTTCTTCCTCGATGATAATATCAGCATTTCTGGTGACTCTAAACGCCGCAGAGCTAATGAGTCTATACCCCGGGAAAATTTCTTCGGCATGCTCGTGGACTATAGTTTCAATAGGCACATAGACATTGTCCTGCGCTTGATAAAATCTTGGCAACACTCTAGAAATTCTTATCATTCCGTATTTTAAAATCTCAGGATGTTCGCTGTCTGCAAGCTTAACAGCCAGCGAAAAGCTAAGATTATTTAAGTGAGGGAACGGATGGGTCGCATCTACTGCGATTGGAACTATTACGGGAAGAATATTTGAGAAGAAATAGTCATCGCATTTTTTTCTAAGAGACTCGGGAATTTCGCTATAGTTTTTAATAAATAAATTTTGCTCTCCAAGCTCTTTTAAGGCATCTTTATAGTGTTTTTCCACTATATTAAGCTCATCTTTTATATATTTTCTAATCTCTCTTAACTGCTCTAACGGTGTCATTTCATCGCTTCCGCTTGCAACTATGCCTGCGGCAAAAAGCTGCTTAAGACCAGCTATCCTTATCATATAAAACTCATCTAAATTTGTCATATAGATAGCTATAAATTTAAGCTTCTCAAGCGGTGGGATAGGTTTTTCACACTGAGCTAGAACACGAGAGTTAAAACGTAGCCAACTAAGCTCTCTATTGATAAAAATACTTTCTTTATCATTCATCATTAATCCTTTTGAATAATATTAATTTTATACAAATTTAATTTTATTCAAGCTTTAATACTAATATTTTTAATAATTTTATTTTTTATTGTGTATAATTATTTTGAGTCAAGTTACCACAAGGAATAAAGATGAACGAATATGTTCTGGCAATCGGACTTTTAATAGCTGTTATGATAGTTTTTTATATTCTCAAGAAGATATCGATAGATTAAAATTTAAAAACCCTGCCTGAAATTTCAATGATTTAAGGCAGGATTTGGTAGATTAGAGTCCTTTTTCTTTTTTATACTCCAAAATCATAGCATAGGCTTCATCTTTTAGTCTTAGTTTTTCGCGTTTCATCTCTTCAATGCGAATGTGATCCAAGTGACTTCTGCCCTCTTCGGCATCTATGATTTTTTGATCCAAATCATTATGCTTATCAAAAATCGAAGCAAATCTCGCATTTGAGACTTTTAGCTCAGTGATTATATCCCTGTATTCGTGTAACATCTACCCTCCTTGAAATATTTATATAATTTTAGCAACTTAACTCTAATAAATGGTTTAAGAGCGATAGTCTGCGTTAATACTTACGTATTTATGACCCAGATCGCAACCGTAAGCACTAAATTGTGCATCTCCGACATTCAGATTGCAACTTATCGTATAGCTTGGTTTTTTCATTACCTGATGAGCTGCGAGTTCTCTTTTTTCATCAAGCTCTTTATGAAATTTATCATAAACCAAGACATCATCGTAATAAATTTCAAGCTTATCTTCATCGCACTCTACTCCGCTTGCGCCTATGGTGGATGCGATTCTACCCCAGTTTGGATCCTCTCCGAAGATAGCGGTTTTAACCAAAAGTGAATTTGAAAGAGCCTTTGCGGCATGCTCCGCCTCTTTTAAATTAAGTGCACCGCTTATATTAAATTCGACCACCTTAGTAGCTCCTTCTCCATCTTTAACAAGCATTAAAGCCAGCTCTTTAGTAATTAGTTTTAAAGCCTCTTTAAAAGCCTCTTTATCATAGACCCCGCTCTTTCTTGAGGTTAAAAGCATAACGGTATCATTAGTGGATGTATCGCCATCTACGCTTACGGCATTAAAACTACTCTCGCAAGCCTCTTTTAACAGCTCATCCATATCGGGTTTTGAGATATTGGCATCCGTTAAAATAAAACATAGCATAGTAGCAAGAGACGGATTTATCATACCTGCACCCTTACAGATAGCGGCGATTTTAAACTCTTTTTTATCATCAAATTTCACGCTTACGGCTATCTCTTTTTTAAAGCTATCCGTCGTCATTATGGCACCGACAACTCCATTGGAATCTCTTGAATCAAAATCGAATTTATCAAATGCGGATATAATTTTTTCTTTTTTAAGGCGATATCCTATGACTCCCGTAGAGCTCATAACGGGATTTACTAAATTTATATTTTTACTCAAATTTTTAAAAATTTCATCTATATCGTTTATGCCCGCTTCTCCTGTCATTGCATTTGCGTTTTTAGAGTTTAGCAAGATGAAATTTGTTCTAAAATTCTGCCTTTTTTTTAAAAAATGCCTAATCGGGGCGGCTTGAAATTTATTGCTTGTAAAAACGGAACTTATATCAACAGGCTCACTTGATCTTATAAATCCAAGATCATTACCCTCTTTTTTAAAGCCCGAATTTACCCCGCCAAAATAAAATCCATCTATATTCTCAAGTCCATTTTCAAGACGCTTTATCTCATACATATTTACACTCCTCAGGCTTATGCTTGCTTTTTACTACTTTTTTGGTCATTCGTATAGATTCTGCGGTGCCTATGACAAGCAGCTTCGTGCCTGTACCTATCAAGGTGTCTCCTCTTGGCATAGGAATAAATTTATTATTCATATCCCTTATGCCGACAACATCCGCATTTGTAATATTTCTTAAATTGGTCTCCTTAAGACGCTTAAATCTTATCCAAGAGTAATCAGGCACACTGATCTCTTCGATATCTATAGGGGAGTCCTTTTTGTATAAAAATTGCTCCAATAAATTTTCCATATCCGGGCGCACACTCATCGCACTTAAACGTTGCGCTACTAGTTTGGAAGGGCTTACGACATTATCTGCACCCAATTTTTTAAGGCGCTCTGTATCATCATCATTATCAGAATTTGTCATTATAAAATATGGTTTTTTTCTACCTATCTCTTTTTCATACAGTCTAACAGTGGCGATGAGAGCGATATTATCAGCGATATTTGGACTAAGAGTAATAAGCCCTTTGGCGCTTGAAAGATGGGTTTTTAAAAGTGCGATTTGAGTATGAGGCTGAGACATTATATAATAAGGATATTTGTATTTTTCGGCTATCTCGTGCATATCTTCGCGCGGATCAACGACAACAAAAGGGATATGATTATCTCTAAACTGCTTACTAAGTTCTATCGTATATAGACTATGATAACAAATTACAAAGTGATTTTTGAGTCTAGCGATCTTATAGAGCATTCGCCTCTCCTTTAAAATATTTATCAAAGAGCCTTTTTTTAAAACTTCCACTAGAATACCGATAGAAAATGTAAAAACGCAAAATCCAAGCAGAATAAAAGTGATAGTAAAAAGGCGACCGGCGGGTGAAATTGGAGCAACTTCAGTAAAACCTACCGTAGTAAAGGTCATTCCGGCCTGATATATAGCATCAATAAGACTGAAATTATCTATAGCAACATAGCCCAAAGCACCGACCATCATCATTAAAACGACTAGGATAAGCGGTAGGCGAAATGGGCGAAGTTGTTCGTATAGTTCTGTATTTAAATTTATTTCCGGTTTAGAGAAGCTAGACCAGTTGAGGAATTTTTGGATCTTTTTTATAAAAGACATAATCCCTCTTTATTTATAAAACTTGCAAATTATGAACGCGATTGCTTTCTCATAGTTCTAAGCGTAGAAGCGGCTACTTTAATTCTTCTTGTTGTTCCGTCTTCAAGCATTACTCTAATAGTTCTAAGATTTGGCAAAAATCTTCTCTTGGTTCTATTTTTAGCGTGGCTTACATTGTTTCCAACCATAGGGCCTTTGCCTGTGATATCGCATATTTTTGACATATTTTTCCTTCAAAACAAAAATTTCTGCTGATTTTATCCAAAAAAAGCAAAATATTAACTTAAATAAATTTTAGAATATAGGTTATCTTAAAATTATTATATGCAATATTTAAACTCATTTTATGAATATAAAGGATAGAATATTAAAAGATTATTTTTACAAAATTGGCAGATAGATACGATAATGATAAAACAAGAAAGTATAGATGAGTTAATCGCTCAAATACCTGCGATTCCGGCTATTTTAAAATCATGTGAAAATACTCTTGCTTCCGGAGATTTAGCCAAAGCAGCTGCTATTGCCAAAAACGATTTGGCATTAGTAGAATATATGCGCTCTATCATCAACAAGCCGATTTTTGGATTCAAAAAAGAGATCAAAGATATATCTCAAATCTTTTCCGCTCTTGGCGCAGATAGAACTACCGATATTTTATACTCTTATTACGTATTACTGACGACACCTAAAAAATGGAAAATTTTCAATCTAGACACACAAAAATTTGCAAATTTGCAAGCCAATTTTATGATCGATTGGGGAAAGATATTAAAAGAAATAAAGGTAGATAATAAGGATATTTTTAAATCCATAACAATAATACCATCAAGCATATCCGTATGTGAAAAAATATTCTCGGAAAACGCAGAAAATTTAAAACACGTATTAAGAACTAGCGGACTTAGCTACAATACGATTTTAAAGAGAGAACTAGGTTTTGATATATTTGAAATATGTTGTAAGATAGCTGAAAAATGGCAGCTGAGCAACATTGTAGTAGATATTTTTCAAAATTTATCCAAACAAGAGGAGCAAACAACAATAACCAAATATATACATTTGCTAATATCATACGAGCTATCAAAGCCGGAATTTGCAAATTCCGGCTTTGGAGAGATGTTTGAGTTTAATTGTAACGCCTCACCTAAAGAGCTTGAGACTTTTATGAAAGCGATAGGGTATGAAACCAAAAATTAAAGATAATGTAGTCATATTCTATCCTCACGGCTTTTTAGACGGAGATGCCTCAAAATATGAGATAGACTTGGCAACCAAAGAGTTAATCTTTTCAAAAAAAATAGAATGCATACTAATATCACTTAAAAAAGTTGTCTATTTTAACAAAATAGGCATTAACTCTATCTCATTGACAATGTATGAAATGGCAAAAAAAGTGTATGCCAATGTGGCATTTTGCGACTATGACGAGACAAAATTTAAAGCGCTAAGAGAGATGTCTCCTCAAAGCCTAAATCTATCATTCTTTGATAGTGAAGAGATAGCCATGCTATTTTTTGGAAATACCGAAAAATCAACCAAAGAAAAAAAGATAATCCTATTTCACGAAAATCAAGAGCAAAAAAATCAAATTTCACTAAAGCTTGTCGGAAGAGGCTACATAGTCTATACAGCAAAAGATGTAAACGAGTTTAAAAACTCAGCTAAAAACTATAATATCAAAATTCATTTAACACATATCAATATAAATGAAAAAACCATAGCCGTACAAGTAAGAGAAAATGTCGTTATTTATAAGCTTACGGGCTTTATAGACTCAAATTTTGCCGAAAATTTCGACATGTCGGCTCACAACAACTCTCTTAAAATAGGGTTTAAATTTTTCGTATTCGATGCAACAAAAGCAAGATCGGCCAATATTCACGGTGTAAGCTTTTTAGCCAAACTATCTATATCGAGCGCCGAATACGGTGCCACTATTGCGATTTGCGGACTTAGCGGCTCAAATACATCTGAAGCGCTTAGAAACGACTTGGAAGATTCGGGAATTTTACTATATAATAACGTCGAAGATTTTTTCAATGATGACGGAAGTATAAACGGCGGTCCCGGAATGAAAGAGTCGATGCCACATAACATCACTAGAAATTTAGTTCAATTATTGCCTATCATTTTAGAAACAGCTATAGACACCTTATCCTCTATGGCAAAAATTAAAGTAGAGCGCGGTGAAATTTTTGTTAAAACATTTGACTTCGATCAAAAAGCGCTAACAGGATGCATAGGCTTTTACGGCGATATTGACGCTAAAATTTTACTCTCCCTTGATAAAAGTATAGTACAAAAAGCTTGCGCTATACTTTTGCAAGATGACAAAGAGGCATCATTAAACAGTGCTTTTGGTAATTTTATGATAATAATAGGAAATAAAATTCTATCCTTATTAGAGTCAAAAAAGATAAAGGTAGATATTACGATGCCAAATGTTTTTGAAAACTATATTCAAGACGGCGATACCGTTAGCAAAGGCGCTTTTATTGAGCTTGTTAGTGATGGAACAAAGGGCGCTTTATTTTTAAGTAGATAACAAAGGATTTATATGTACGTTGCTCCGAGTATTTTATCGGCTGATTTTGGAAATTTAAGAGCGGAGATAGAGGCCATCTGCGAAGCGGGTTGCGATCTTGTGCACGTTGATGTGATGGATGGGCATTTTGTTCCGAATTTAACCATCGGACCGCTTGTGGTAAGTGCAGTTGCAAAGGCTTCCACAAAGCCTCTTGATATACACTTGATGGTGCAAAACAATACATTTTTTGCCGATCTTTTCTTGCCGCTTAAGCCTAAATTTTTAAGCTTTCATATAGAGGAAGAAAAGCACCCGCTAAGACTAATAGACCATATCAGAAAAAACGGCGTAAGCCCTGCTATCACGCTAAATCCGCACACGCCTATTGAAACTCTTGAATACATCATAAACGAGATTGATATGGTTCTTTTAATGAGTGTAAATCCCGGCTTTGGCGGACAGAAATTTATCCCTTCAGTGCTTGAAAAAGCTCGCAAACTACGCGAAATGATAGAGCGCAAAAATGCAAAATGCATGATAGAAGTTGACGGCGGAATAACGGGACTAAACGTAGCCGAGCTTGATGAAGCGGGCGTTGATATCGTCGTTGCGGGCAATTATATATTTTCATCAAACTCTTATGCCGAGGCGATAAGAGCGCTAAAGCTTGAGTTTTGAACCAAAAGCTAGAAAATCTCATAAATTTACTCTGCAAGCAAAATTTAAGCTATTATGAATTTATCTCAAAAGCAAACGAGATAGAAGAATTAAGCTCGATATTTGACGTAAGAGACCTTGCCATGTGGCAAATTTTAGGGCTTGACATTAAGCGAAACGGCTCAAACGAGATAGAGTTAAACACAAGAAAAAGAAATATAGACGATCAAACTTTTTGCGTCGTAGATATAGAAACGAGCGGCGGTATAAACAGCGGACAGATCATAGAAATCGGCGCGATTAAGATAAAAGACGGAATTGAGCTTGATAGATTTGAAACTCTCGTGTATGCAAGCAGCGTACCTGAAAACATCTCCGCGCTTACGGGCATACGAGTAGAGGATCTCAAAGGCGCTCCAAGCCTTGCAAGCGTGCTTGAAAAATTTAGACTTTTTTTAGCCGAGTGCGTTTTCGTAGCGCACAACGTGAAATTTGACTACGGATTTATCAACGCCAGCTTTGAGAAATTTGGACTTGGCACTATGCTAAATCGCAAAATTTGCACTATCGATCTAGCTCGTAGAACAATCCCTTCGCTTAAATACGGACTTGGCGCACTAAAAGAGGTTTTAGGCATACAAAACACTCATCATAGAGCGATGAACGACGCTATCGCCGCAGCTGAAATTTTTAAAGCCGCTGTTAAAAATACTCCAAGTGTAGTAAGGTACACGGAAGATCTTATAGAGTTTAGCAAAACCGCAAATACGGTCAAAAGACCGACAGTTAGCGCTCAAACCGTGATAAATTTTGAAGAGTGATTTTTAAGCTCTACTCGCTTGGAATTAATCTAAATTTTATAAAAGCTCAAATTTTATAGTTTGTGGGCTTTAGCTCTCGATTTTCTCGCCGTTTATCCTAACTACTCTAGCGGGTATACCGACAACCGTTGCATTATCGGGCACATCTTTAAGCACGACTGAATTTGCTCCGATTTTTGAATTTTCGCCTATAGTGATAGCACCAAGTACCTTTGCGCCTGCTGCTATGACAACACCGTTTTTAATAGTCGGATGACGCTTGCCTACTTCTTTACCCGTTCCGCCAAGAGTTACTTGATGATACATCGTAACATCATCTCCGATCTCGGCTGTTTCTCCGATAACTACCCCCATGCCGTGATCGATAAAGAGCCTTGAGCCGATCTTTGCGCCCGGATGTATCTCAATGCCCGTTATAAATCTTGAAATTTGAGAGATAAATCGAGCGATAAAAAAGAATTTCTTCACGTATAGAAAATGCGAAAATCTATGAAAAACCACCGCATGAATGCCCGGGGTGTTTATAAGCACCGCCCAAAAGCAGCATCCGTTTGCGGCGGGATCTTTCTCACCGACAGTGGCAACCAGCTCTTTTATCTCTTCTATTATCTTCAAATTTTAAACCTCGTAAAGTGGCGTGCTTAAGTATCTCTCGCCATTATCGGGAGCTATAAACAGCACTTTTTTGCCCTCGCCCAGCCTTTTTGCCGTGCGGATAGCTACTGCAAGAGCGGCACCTCCGGAGATCCCAAGCAAAATTCCCTCGCTTTTTGCCAAGACCCTAGCCGCCTCAAAAGCCTCTTCATTACTAACTAGCTCTATTGTGTCGATTAAAGAGGTATCAAGTGTATCAGGGATAAATCCCGCTCCTATGCCTTGAATTTTATGTGCGCCTGCCGTATTTCCGGAAATCACGGCGGAATCCTTTGGCTCAACTGCGATTATCTGTGTGTTGTAGCCATTTTCTTTAAGCACCTTAGAAACGCCGCTTAGCGTCCCGCCCGTTCCGACACCGGCTACAAAAGCGTCAAGCTGCTTAAAATCACTCATTATCTCAACTGCGGTAGTCTTTACGTGAGCTTGCGGGTTATAGGCGTTTTCGAACTGACTTAGCATCATATATCCTGGCTGTTTTGCAAGCTCATTTGCCTTTTCAATAGCGCCTTTCATGCCTTTTGCACCCTCGGTTAGCACAAGTTTAGCTCCATAAGCGGCTAGAATTTTGCGCCTTTCGATACTCATCGTCTCAGGCATAGTTAGCACCACTTCATACCCAAGCGCGCTTGCCGTCATGGCTATGCCGATACCCGTGTTTCCGCTTGTGGGCTCTACTATAACATCACCCTTTTTTAAAGCGCCATCTTTTTGCATCTCAAGAATCATATTTGCAGCGATCCTATCTTTTACCGAGCCGCCCGGGTTGAAAAACTCAAGCTTAGAGTAAATTTCTGCCATGCCTACTTGCTTTAAACTATTTAATTTTACTACAGGCGTCTTTCCTATCGTTTGAATTATATTCTCATATATCATTTTATTCCTTGATTAAATTTTCCAGTTATTTTAACACATCAAGCAAAGTAACTTCAGCTTCGTCAATCTTCTTTCCTTTGAAGTGAGCTTTGCCAAATTCCACTATCTTGCCGTGATAGCGCGCAAAAATTTGATTTAGACTAAGCTCTTTTCCGTAAGCTTTGCAAACTGCGCCTGTATCGATATCTTCAAACCACTCACGTGCCTCTTCATAACTTTCAAATTCATATCCGAAATGAGCCAAAATCCTAAGTGCGTAGCTATCCACGCACATCACTTCGCGCTCACAAGCATAGCAAAGTATCGCGTCACAAGTCTCGGCACCTATGCCTCTAATGCCAAGAAGCCACTCTCTGCTCACGTTTTGCTTAAAGCTCTCAAAGCTGCCAAATTCCTCATATATCGCCTTGCAAAGCGCACTTAATCTCTTTGCTTTAGTGTTGTAAAAGCCGCTTGGTTTAATCATGATCGCAATACTTGTGGTGTCTAAATTCGCTAAACGTTCAAGAGTTAAATTTCCGCTATTTTTTAGATTATCAAGCGCTTTTTGAGCGTTTTTCCATGCGGTATTTTGCACCAAAATTGCTCCGACAATCACTTCAAAGCTACGCGAATTTGGCCACCAAAGCTCATCTTGCAAATCCGCTTTAATTCCCGCGTTTAAAAGCGTTATTAATAGTTCTTCGCTTCTCAAATTTCAACCTACTTATCAAATTTAAGTGCGTTTTGTACCTGCATCTCATCTATGCCGTCTATGACTCTAACTTTAAAAGCGTCTATACACCTGCTCTCTTCACACTCAAAAACCATCATCTGAAATATCCGCCTACACCTTTCATTTACCTTAAAAGAGTGCTTAAAGCCCGTTAAAAATGTCTTAATAGGAGCTTCTTTGTCCATACCG
This sequence comes from Campylobacter sp. RM16190, assembly GCF_012978835.1. NCBI lineage: Bacteria > Pseudomonadati > Campylobacterota > Epsilonproteobacteria > Campylobacterales > Campylobacteraceae > Campylobacter > Campylobacter sp. RM16190. The sequence continues at coordinate 194,566 of NZ_LIWS01000003.1, forward strand.
ATAACTCCGTCAAAGGGTCCGCTTAAACCCACATCGCTTGCATAAGCAGTATGATTTAAAATTTGCAAATCATCAGTGCCTACGTGAGTATGCGTGCCAAATATCGCGCTAACTTGCCCGTTTAGATAGCCAAATATAGCGTTTTTCTCACTTGTTGCCTCGGCGTGAAAATCAATAAGTATGTTTTGGCTCTTGCACTCTTTTAGAGCGTTTTGCACCTCTAAAAAGGCGTTATTCGTATGGGGCATAGCGTAATGTCCCATTAAATTTATGACACTTAAGCTTTTCTCGCCTCTTTTTAAATTTATCACACCTTTGCCGGCAGTGCCTGCGAAGTGGTTATACGGACGAATGATCGGTAAGCTGTCCATAAGCGAGGCAATCTCCTTTTTATCAAAGCTATGGTTACCTCCCGTTATCGCGTCTATCCCGCACTCAAGGAGTTCTGCTGCGTTTTGAGCGCTTAGTCCAAAGCCTCCACTTGCATTTTCGCAGTTTGCGATGACAAAATCAAGCTCAAATTTATCCCGCATCTTTTTAACGTTTTCAGCCACGATCTTACGACCCGCTCGCCCGACGATATCGCCTATAAATCCCGCTCTCACAAAAGCTTCTCTTTATAAGATAGATAAAACTGCTTTGCGGTTCGTCCTGACCTGCTGGCTCTAAGCGCAGAGTAGTTTTTAGCAAGCTCGTGAAGCATCTGCCTATCGCCCATGTAGTCTTTAAAATAAAAATCCACGATCTTAAGATACTCGGCAAAGCTTCCCTGATAGAAACTTATCCAAAGACCAAAGCGATCAGATAGCGAAATTTTTTCATCCACGCTTTCTGCGTAGTGGATCTCGTCACTGGTTACGCTTGTGCCTTCATTGTCGCTTTTTAGCTCGCTGATTAGATGACGGCGATTTGAAGTGGCGTAGATGAGCACGTTTTTAGGAGCTTTTTCTATAGAGCCTTCTAAAATCGGCTTTAAAAATTTATAGTTAGTATCTCCCGCTTCAAAGCTTAGATCATCGCAGTAAATAATAAATTTATAATTGCTTCTGCGAACCTCATCGATGATATCAACGATAAATTCAAGTTCATCGCTTCTAAGCTCTATAATTCTTAAACCCTCGTTATGAAATTTAGTAAAAACAGCCTTTACCAAGCTACTTTTGCCACACCCTCTTGCACCCCACAAAATGGCGTTGTTAGCCTCTTTGCCGTCTATGAAATTTTGAGTGTTGGCTATTAACTGCTCTTTTTGTTTTTCCATGCCGACAAGGTTATCAAGCTCAACAAAATCAATCTCATGCACAGCCCTTAAAGCCCCTATCCTACGCCTAAAAACAGCAGCGTGACTCAAGCTCCAATCAATCATCTTGACGCCTTTCTTAGATGGATTAAAATTTCATCTATTATATCGTCATCATCTTTGCTTTTTGATTTTAAAACCGTTTTCTCGTCGTTTAAATTTGTAAGAACGATGTTTTGACCGCTGTTTGAGACAAGCTTAAAGCCAGCTTTTGCGGCTAAAATTTTAATTATTATAAGCGATAAAAACTGCTTGGTATAAATGTCAATCTTTCCGAACCTATCCTCAAGCTCGCTTTCTATGGCATGTACTTCGCTTACCTCTTCACACTTGCTAAGGCGACGATAAAGCTCCAGACGAAGCCTGTCTTCACGGATAAAATCTTGATTTAAAAATGCGTTTATACTGAGCTTGAGATCAACTTTTTTACTCTTGAAATTCTCTTTGTTTAAAAGCTTATTTATCTCGTCTTCAAGCATTTTAATATAAAGCGAATATCCGATAGCCTCGATATGCCCGCTTTGAGCCTCTCCGATTAAATTTCCTCCGCCTCTAATCTCTAAATCATGATAAGCAAGTACGGAACCCGAGCCTAAAAACGAATTGCTCTCAAGTGCGACAAGCCGCTTTAAGGCCTCAGGCGTAAGCTCGCTTCTATCCTCGACCAAGAAATAACAATACGCCTGCTTGTCGCTTCTACCCACGCGGCCTCTTAGCTGATGAAGATCCGCCATACCGAATTTGTTTGCATTTTCTATGATTATCGTATTTACGTTTGGCAGGTGAATTCCGCTTTCAACAATGCTTGTGCAAAGCAAGATGTCGTATTCGCCCGCTTTAAATTTCATCATCTCGTCTTCTGTGGTATTTGCATCTATCTTTGAATGAAGTATGAGGATGCGCAAATTTGGCAAAATTTTCTTAATCTGCCTTTTTGCCTGATCCATAGTGGCGATGTGATTGTGGATATAAAAAATTTGCCCGCCTCTTCTTAGCTCCCGCAAAATCGCCTCTTTAATCACCTTTTCGTCCCACTCCCTTACGCTCGTTCTCACGTCTAAACGAGAGCTTGGCGGAGTTTGAAGCACGCTATAGCTTTTTACGTTGCTAAGCGCCATATTTAGGCTTCTTGGGATAGGTGTCGCACTCATTGAAAGGATATGCGAGTTGCTTGAAATTTCTTTTAACTTCTCTTTTTGCTTAACGCCGAATTTATGCTCTTCATCGATGACAATAAGCCCTAAATTTAAAGCCTTCAGTCCCAAAAGGGAATGAGTTCCCACGCAAACGCAAGCAAGCCCCTCCTCAAGCGCTCTTTTAACGGCTGATTTTTCTTTTGCCGAACTAAATCTATCAAGTCTAAAAACTGGAATTTCAAATTTGTCAAACCTGTCTTTTAAGCTCTTAAAATGCTGAGCCGAAAGCAACGTCGTAGGCACGAAAAATAGCGCCTGAAATCCTGATTTAACACATTTAAATATCGCATTCATCGCGATTTCAGTCTTGCCAAAGCCGACATCTCCGCTTAAAAGCCTATCCATAACCTTACCGCTTGCAAGATCCTTTGAAATTTCGCTTGCAGCCTTTTCTTGATCTATAGTATAATCAAAGCCCGCATTTTGCAAGAAATTTAAGTATTCGGCATCATCTTTTTGTATAATTTCGGCGCGAATTAGCTCTCTTTTAGCGGCAAGTTCGATGATCTTGGAAGCGATTATAAATAGTTTTTGGCGAACTTTTTCTTTTATCTTGGCAAAGCTAGCCTTACCAAGCCTATCAAGTGCCGCTATAGAGCCGCTTTGAGCTATGTAGCGATCGATTAAATTTATATTTTCGACAGGCAAAAGAAGTTTGTCGTCGTTTTGATAAACGATAACTACGAATTCGCGCATGCTTCCTAGCACGGTTATCTTTTCAAGTCCCGCAAATCGACCTATACCATACTCTTCATGCACGACGTAGTCATTTATCTTTAGCTCGTCGATCACTAAACTTGCATGCTTAACGCGGCGCTTCTTTTCAAATTTATTAAGCGAAACGATGATTTCGTTACCGGAAGTTAAATTTACGACAACATCGCTTTTAATAAATTCTATATTTTTATATTCGCTTAAATTTAATGAGTTAAAAAGCCCGTCGTTTCGGGCTATGACCTTGATATTTTTATTGGCGTTAAGTTCAAAAAAGTCCTTATTAGGCGTTACTGATAAATCTTTGTAAATTTTTGCTTCAGGAATCACGGGCAAATCATGAAGCGCGCTCGTATCTCTCTCAAAATCCTCGAATTTAAACTCTTTTGCAAGGACGGTCTTAAACTCCTTGCTATAGTCTATAAAACCATCAATCGCCCAAAAACCAAGTGAATTAAGGTCATTTATCAGAGCCTCGCTTTTTAGCTGCTGCGCTTTTTGGCTTGCTTTTTCAAATTCATCCTTGCTAAGCGCTGCGATAAATGGTGAAATTTCAACGCTTTCAAGTTCGGTTTTGTTTGAAATTTGAGTGCTGGTTGAGTAGTTTCTGATGCTTTCTATCTCGTCATCAAAAAGCAAAATTCTATGAGGTTCGTCGCTTCCTATGCAAAATATGTCAATGATATCTCCGCGCAAGCAAAACTCGCCCTCGCTCTCAACGATATCCACAGGCTCGTAACCAAAGCGCGTAAGCTCGTCAGCTAGCTCGTTTAAGTTTAACTTATCGCCAAATTTCAGAGTAATTTTTTGTAGATGTTTTTTGCCGGGAAGTTTGTTTAAGATGGTTGAAATAGGAGCTATAAGAAGCTTTTTGCCCTCAAATTCGTAAAATTTAGAAAGCTTAGCCGAAAGCTCATAAAGCTCTGCGCTAAAAGAGCGTAGATCATCGCCAAAATGCGCTCTAAAATCAGGCAAGCTAAACGGACAAACGCCTGCAAATTTAACCGCATTTTCGATAAGCAAAGCCTCCTTATCATCTTCACAAACGATAATCTGGGCTTCGTTTGGCTTTAAAAGATACTCATATATCCTAGCTTGCATTAAACTGCCTTAAAAAGGCCTCGACTAGATAAAACGAGCCAAAAGCCAAATATAACTCATCTTTATTTTCGCATAAACTATCAAAATTTGCCAAAAAATCCCTATGCTGGATATCTAATTCATTAAGAGTTTTTCTGATCTCATCGGTAGCTAGCTCACGTTCGCCACTATCATATTGATAAATTTCAACTCTTTTTATTATGGGCTTAAGAGTAGCTAAAACCGCCTTATAATCCTTATCGGCAAAAGAGTTATATATCAAAACAAGCTTTTTACCGATAAATTTTTGAGCTATGGTCTGCGCAGCAAGCTCGTTGTGACCAACATCCACATAGATATTTTGGGCTACTTTCTCACATCTTCCACGCAGATTCAATTCTTCTAAATTTTCTATATCAATCTTATTAATAAGTCTTTTTGCAGCTGCGCTTGCAAGGCATAAATTCGATATTAAAAAATATGGAAGTGAAAATTTAATAGAATATTTTTTAATATTTTCTACATCCTCTTTTTCCAAAATTTCACTTGCAAAATTTATCCTTACTCTTCTTGAAGCTGCAATCAAAAATGCGATATGGACGCTTATGCTATCCATCTCATCATTTAATATAGCTTGTGAATTTACTTGCATGGCTTTAAATTTCGTAGTTGAAATTTGCTCTATTGTTTTACCCAAAACAGCAGTATGATCAAGCCCAATCGGAGTAAAAACACTTAAAATTTTATCAAAAACATTTGTCGCATCAAGCTCTCCGCCCATGCCACATTCGCAAACAAAATAATCACATTCACTAAAAAGCACCGCCGCAAGCAGGGTCGCATACTCAAAATAGCTGGTTTTTACTTTAAATTCTTCACTTAGCATAGCCTGCAAACTCTCGTGAGCAGACTCCAAAAGCTCGCTTGAAACCACATCTCCGTTTAGCCAAAATCTCTCGCGAAATTCAAATATATGAGGGCTTGTGTAATGCCCCACACTCTTGCCTTGAAGATGCAGAATTTGAGCTAAAAACCTTCCTGTTGAGCCCTTGCCGTTTGTGCCTATGATGTGAATAATCTTAAACGGCTTTAAATTCGCCTTTATGCTACCCCATGCACGCGGCATACGAATATAATCTATCTCTTTGTAAAAAAGCGGTTTGTGGCTTAAAAATTCATCCAACTTCATATAATACTTGGCATAACCTGATTTCTGCCGTTTTGTTTAGCGGTATAAAGCATCTTATCGGCGGATTCAAGTGTTGATGATGAAGTTTTATTGGAGCTTCTTAAGGCTACTCCGCAACTAATAGTAACATCTATTCGTTCGTCTTTATACATAAATTTTGAATTTTCTATAATATCACGAATTTTATTTGCAAAATTTACACTATCTACTAAAGAAATTTGAGGAAGCAGCATAACAAACTCTTCACCGCCATATCTAGCCACAAAATCAATCTTTCTTGAGTATTTTCTAAGCATCTTCCCAACGCTTGCTATGATGACATCACCTGCATCGTGGCCGTAAGTATCGTTAATCTTTTTGAAATAATCTATATCAAAAAAGCAAATAGAGTAGTCCGCATCATAGCGTCTATATTTATCTTCCATACGATCAAGCTCTTCTATTAATGCTCTTTTTGTGGCGGTTTTAGTTAAGAAGTCCTCTTTGCTCTCGGCTTTAACCATAGCCAGCTCACCCTCAAGACTACTAATTCTATCTTGAAGCTCTTTTATTTTTTTTTGATCACTACTAACCTGCAATGAAAACTGTTGTGTTTCGTTGCCTAAAGATTCAGCTATGATAATAAGCTTATCTCTAATAACTTCAAAACTATCTTCTTTTAAATTTATTGAGTTTAGATCCCTTTTTATATCTTGCATCTTGGCTCTGCTCGTAGAGGAGCTACTCATCATATTTAAAAGCCTGGTATTTATCCCTTCAAGCACATCGTTTAAAACTGAAACTTTGGTTGAAATTTCAGCCCTATCAAGCTCTATACGCCTTTTAATCATTTGTTGTATATTATCTTGAGTTTCATCTAATTCTAATAGTTTAGGATTACTCTTTAAACTAAGCTCAAATCCTGAAATTTCAGCATTCATGCTTTCAGATATAGAAGGTGTAAGAGCACATACCAGAAGAGGAATCATCTTTTGGCATAGATAAGCGGTATCACCTGATCTTATAGAGGCATTATCAAGCTCTGTAATTGCTGTTTGCAAATCATCAAAACTCTTAACACCATAAAAACCAAGTCTTCTAATAAATAGATCATCATAATCTGTTAAAAACTCAAACCACTTGTCTCTAATCAGGTCGATAGACGATATGTCAAGTTTTTTATTAAGAGTATCTATGCTTAATTCTGCTAGTTTTTTAGCCTCTTTGTTATGAAGCATAGTCACTGCTTGAAATACTCTCTTACTCATAAAAACAAGCGAGTGTATAAGCTTTGCGGGTTCATTAATATTTGACGAGTTTAATTTAGCCGCCATAAACGCAAATAACTCATCTATATTTTTAACTCTTTTTTGTTTAAGTTGCTCTACAAGATCGGCATTGAGTCTAGAAAGATACTTTTCAAGCTTTTGACAATCAGGGCTTATGTATCCATTTTTTTTCGCTATCTCACAAAAAACTTCTGTGTAGTTATCGGGAGTAAGTATTAAATTCCTCTCCTTAATAGTGCTAATGGTATCTCTTATAATCTTAGTGATTGTTGCTGACATTTTTAAACCCTTTAACCGCAAGAGCTGCTAAATATTCATCAAAAGCCTCTTTTGAAGCCTCTTTTATCGCATTATATCTATCTGTTTCACTGATTACGCTATCTGCATAGCGAACATCTTTTATTTTTTGAGAAATAGTAAAATCATATTCACCGGTAGTTACACTCTTATATATCTTTCCGTTTTCAAATTTAGTATCAAACTCCATTTTTAAAATAGCTTTATATAACGATACATATCCATCTTCATCATATAAAAGTGCTTGTAAACTTACAGATTTTACAGACGCTATTATCTTTGTTTTTGCATTTTTATCACTACTAAGTTTTCTGTTAAGGCTTGATACTATACCCTCTTTTATGCTGTCTGCTATCCAAACACTGCTTTTTGGATCGGCTCTATCTATAGTCACATGCACGTAGATATCATCCCCAATCATATCTTTTGTGATCTTTGAAACAGGCTTATACCCGCACCCGACTAAAAAAACAGCGATGAAAACCGCAGCTATAAATCTCATATCTAACCTTTTACAACCAAATTTACAAGCTTTCCTTGCACGTAAATTTCTTTTATAAGCTCCTTGCCTTCAATCCATTTAGCGACATTTTCTTTGGCTGCTTTTAAAATTTCAGCTTCACTAGCGTCGCTTGGCACTTCAACTTCGCCTCTTCTTTTTCCATTTACGGTAATGGCTAAATTTAGGCTATCTTTTTCAAAGACCTCTTCTTTGATATCAATATGCGTGAAATTTGCTCTGCCAAATAAATTCTCGCTTAGCTCATTTGCTATATGCGGCACGATCGGCTCAAGCAAATTTAGTATTATAAAAAACGCTTCAGTGGTTACATCTTCATTGTTTTGCGCATTTACCGCGTTTAAAGCCTCCATACACGCAGCTATTAAGGTATTAAAAGTAAAGCTTTGCGTATAGACCTCTTGAGATTTTTTAAGAGCTTCATAGACTTTAGCTCGGGCGTATTTTTCATCCTTAGTAAGCTTTGTGTGATCTATATCAGGGATTTTAGAACATTTTTTAACGCCCACAGCCTTATCGTAAAGTCTATTTAAAAATCTAAACGCACCCTCAACTGCGCTATCGTTCCACTCAAGCTCTTTTTGAGGAGGCGCAGCAAAGAGTATAAACAGCCTTGCAGTATCAGCTCCATAGTTTTTAATGATATCATCAGGATCTACGACATTTCCTTTACTCTTACTCATCTTCTTGCCGTCTTTTAGCACCATTCCTTGCGTTAAAAGCCTCTCAAAAGGCTCATCATCACGCAAGTAGCCAAGATCTCTAAGCGCTTTTTGGAAAAATCTCGCATATAAAAGATGTAGTATCGCATGCTCGATTCCGCCGATATACTGATCGACATTCATCCAGTAATTCACGCTCTTTTCATCAAAGGCTATATCGTTCCAAGTCTTGTGATCGCTTGCATATCTGGCAAAATACCAGCTGCTTTGAAAAAACGTATCCATAGTATCAGTCTCTCTAACTGCGTCACCGCCGCATTTTGGACACTTGGTATGCTTCCAACTTGGATGTTTATCAAGTGGATTTCCTTCACCCGTTATCTCGACATCATCAGGCAGAGTAACAGGTAAATTTTTAATATCTTCGCAAACCACACCGCATTTATCGCAATGAATCATTGGAATAGGTGCACCCCAATATCTTTGGCGAGAAATTCCCCAGTCGCGAATTTTAAAATTCACAACTCTTTTTCCGATCTTTTCACTCTCAAATTTCTCTATGATTTTAAGCTTTGCCTCTTCGTTATTTAGCCCGTCTATAAGCGGCGAATTTATACAAATTCCACTTTCCGTAAATGCTTTTGATCCATCCATTTCTCCGTCAATAGGTCTAATCACTTGCTTGATAGATAGGTTAAATTTGCTAGCAAATTCAAAATCTCTCTCATCATGCGCAGGAACAGCCATAACAGCTCCGCTTCCGTAATCAGCCAAAACAAAATTCGCAACCCAAACAGGCACTTTTTCGCCGCTTAACGGGTGGATAACGTAAATTCCTAAAAATACGCCGTCTTTTTCTTTGGCTTGACGCTCTCTTGGGCTTTGATTTAGCATAGCTTTTACTTTTTGGCTTGCCTCATCGCTTAAATTTCCGCTATCAAGCAGCTTTTTAACTATCTTATGCTCAGGCGCAAGTGCGGTATAGCTAACTCCATAAATCGTATCAGGGCGAGTTGTAAAGACTTCAAAGCCCTCCGCTTCGCCGCCTAAAAACGCTTTAGAAGCGTCATCAAGACTAAATTTAAACTCAAGACCAAAGCTCTTGCCAATCCAGTTTTCTTGCATTGTGATTACTTGATTTGGCCACTTGTCTTTTAACTTTTCAAGATCGGCCAAAAGCTCCTCGGCATAATCTGTTATCTTTAGATAATACCCCGGCAACTCACGCTGAATTACGCTATTTCCACATCTCCAGCAGCAGCCATCCTCAACCTGCTCGTTTGCAAGAACGGTTTGATCATGCTCGCACCAGTTTACTATAGCATTTTTGCGATACACAAGCCCTTTTTCATACATTTTGATGAAAAATTCCTGCTCAAATTTCGTATAAAGCGGATCAGATGTGGCAAATTCTCTATTTTTAGAAAATGAAAAACCAAGCGACAAAAGCTCAGCTCTCATATAATCGATATTTTCATAAGTCCATTTTTTAGGATGAATTTTATGCTGTATAGCCGCATTTTCAGCAGGCATACCAAAGCTATCAAAGCCGATAGGATGAAGCACGTTATAGCCTTGTTTACGGTAATATCTTGCTAGCACGTCACCGATAGAGTAGTTTCTAACGTGACCCATGTGGATACGTCCGCTTGGGTATGGAAACATACTTAAGATATATTTTTTAGGCAGGCTATAATTATCTTTTGGTTCAAATTCTTCGTTTTTTAACCAAATTTCTTGCCATTTTTTCTCAATTTTTAAGGCGTCATACTTCAAATTTTCAGCCATTTTATCTCCTAAAATTCTTCTTGAGTCTTACTTGCTTCAACTAAAACAAGCGAAAGTGAAAAAAAGTTTGCGATAGCAGCACCGATTGCAAGTGAATAAACAACTGTCATATTTCCGGTTGTTTGAAGCACTACAAATGCAGGTATAAGGTGCAAATCAGCCACAAGCGAGCTAGCAAAAAGCTCAGCCGATAAAATATTTTTAACACCGATTTTAAGTAGCGTAGAGACTAAATTTATGCTAGCTGCTACAAATAGCGCTATCTCGTTTTTATCATACAAAAAACCCGCCGTAGTCGTTAGACTCATCAACGCAAAAAAGATATAAACAACCTTACCCCAGTTCATAAATCCTCCTTACACCACGCCTTTTTCAAACATAGCTCTATGTCTTTCGCGCTCTTTTTTCGCTTTCATCTTTTCAGCCTCTTTCGCTCTATATTTCTCCACGCTAAATTTAAACCAAAGAAGCATCGGAGAAGCTATGTAGATAGAGCTTAGAGTTCCTCCGACTATACCCACTAAAAGCACTAAAGAAAAGCCGTGTATCATATCTCCACCATATAAAAATAGTGTTAAAACAACCATTAAAGTAGTTACAGATGTAAGAATAGTTCTTGAAAGAGTCGCGGAGACAGATTCGTTTATAATCATATCAAGAGCCGAATTCTTACTTGTGTTTATGCTCTCTCTAATCCTATCAAAGATAATAATCTTATCATTTAAAGAATAGCCTATGATCGTTAAAACCGCAGCCAAAATATCCAAATTTACATCAATCCTAAATAAGCATATAGCACCTAAGGCTATCACTACATCATACGCTTCGGCAAATATAGCAGCCATCGCAAATCTCCACTCGAACCTAAAGGCAACATAAAGCAAGATACCCAAAAGAGACATGGCTATAGCCATCATTCCTTTTTGTCTAAGCTCGCTTCCTACCTTTGGTCCCACGACATCCACACGGCGAACTTCAAAGCTGCCAGTATCTTTGAGTAATTGAGATACGCTAGAGCCGATATCACTACCCAAATTTGAGCTTGAGCCCGAAAAACGTATAGTAATCTCCTCCTCTGAACCAAATTCGGTCACAGAGGCATTTTTTAAAGTCTCATCTTTATACAAAGCCTCTCTAATCTTATCAAGAGGTGCTTTTTTATCATACTTTATCTGGATCAGCGTTCCACCAGAAAAATCAATACCGTAATTTAGCCCTTTGGTAAAAAGCAGAAAGATTGAGCCAAAAAATAAAATAGCGGCTACGGCAAGGGCGATATGGCGCTTACCCATAAAATCATAAACATGTGCTTTTGAAAAAATTTGCATTATTACCCTCTCTTGTATCCAAACCAAATTTTGGTATTTCCGCTCTTCTCTATCTTGTCCATTATAGTATCAAACATGCCTCGAGTACCTAAAATAGCAGTTAGCATAGAAGCCGCTATACCTATGCTCATGGTTACGGCAAAACCCTTTACAGGACCCGTGCCGTATGCATACAAAACAACAGAGGTTATAATCGAAGTTAAATTCGCATCCACAATAGCACTCATGGCATTTTCATAGCCCTTTCTCACACTTAAGGCTATACCCTGCCCATCTCTTAAAAACTCCCTTATACGCTCATTTATAATTACATTCGCATCGACAGCCATGCCTACCGTAAGCACTATACCAGCCATTCCGGGCAGGGTCAAGGTAGCTCCAAACATAGCCATAACCGCAACCAGAATAAGGATATTCGCAACTAAGGCTAAATTTGCCAAAATTCCTGCAAACCCATAATAAGCTATCATAAATAGCACTACAAGAACACCCGCACCTGCGAGAGCCATCATACTTTGATTGATACTATCAGCACCTAGGCTTGGTCCGATACTTCTCTTTTCAAGCATCTTTACCGGAGCTAAAAGCGCACCGCTTCTAAGCGCAATAGCAAGATCATGAGCCTCTTCTACACTAAATCCTCCACTTATCTGGCCACTTCCACCGCCTATACGCTCATTTATAACAGGTGCCGAATAAACCCTACCGTCAAGCACTATAGCAAGTCTTTTTCCTACATTTGCACCCGTAAAATCTCCAAATATCCTAGCTCCTTCGGCATTTAACGTAAAATTTATAATTGGGGCGTTAGTTCGCTGATCAAAAGCCACTCTAGCATCCGTTAGCATTGAGCCATCAAGCACGGGAATATTTTTTACGGTATATTTCATTTGATCGCTTTTAACATCCGGATAAACGATTACACCATAGCTTTCAGCCTCTGCTGCGCTTAGAGTGTTTGCCTGCAACTGTCTTTTTTCATCAAGCGCCATCAGCTGCAAATGCGCAGCCTTAGCGATCAGCTCTCTTGCACGTTGCTCGTCAGCCTGAGTTTTCACGCCCGGAAGCTCGATTAAGATATTTTCTTTACCCTGCCTCGCGACCGTTGGCTCGGCCAAACCAAACTGATCAAGCCTATTTCTAATAGTCTCAACGGCTTGATTTATCGCATACTCAATCGTATGAGACTGCTCAGTCTCAGTTAGTCTAATAGTGTATTTGAGTCCTTCTTTTTGGACATCAAGCCCCTCAATCTCTTTCAGCATCCCATCTATCTTATTTTGATCATCGTTATCTAAAAGTTCAAAGCTTACATGCTCCTCTTTTATTTTAAAGTTATCTATCAAAATATCTTCTTTGCCCGCATAGTAATTTATACCAGAGGCCACGGATTTGACTTTAGAGTGTATGGCTTCTTGTGTTTCTACGCCAAGAAGCATATATAGACCTCCTTGAAGGTCAAGTCCTAAATTTATCTTAGATCCACCATCTGTCTGTAAAAACGAAGGAGCTGAAAAGCCTATGCCAAAAATTAGAGCTATTAGAAAGATAACGAGTCTGTATGTTACCTTGGCACTACGCATTTACTTTAGTCTCGATTTTTCTGGCAACAAACTCACGTCCGATACGCACTATTACATCGTCATTAAGTTTAACTTTGATAAAATCATCTTCCGGTTTGATAACCTCGCAGTAAAGTCCGCCGGCAGTGATGATCTTGTCACCTTTTTCTAGGGCTGCAAGCATCTTTTGATGCTCTTTTTGCTGTTTTTGCTGCGGTCTAATAACCAAAAAGTAAAAAATCGCGAAAAGCACGATCAGAGGTAGTAATGAAGCTAAAAAATTGCCTTCTTGCATTGTATTCCTTAGTGAAAAATTTTTTAATCAAATATTTTAGCACTAAAATTATAAGAAAAGCCTTTTTTAGTGCTTTTTTGATATCAAATTTTATATTTCTTTCGCTTTTTAATTCTGAAGTGCTAAATTTTATCTCGCCATTTCTTGCCATTTTAGGCTTTTATCTGCTATTTCAGTTTAATCGCCATGAGTTTTTTACGACAGGATTTTTCGTAGGAATTTTGTGGTTTTATTGGATAAGTTTTAGCCTTATTTATTACAACTTTGGCTATCTAATCCCAATTGAAATTTTATTTATCGGAATCGTATATGGAATTATGTTTTTTATAGCCGGAATTCCTACTCAAATTTGGCCTAAAGCGATCTTGCTTATTTTAATTTCAAATTTGCATCCGTTTAATTTCAACTGGCTAAATTTTGAGGCGATATTTGTAGTTGGAATTTTTAAACCGAATTTATATGGACTTATCTTTATTTTTACTGCGATTTTATCGCTATTTTACATAAAATCAAAGCTTAAATTTTTAGCTTTTATCACGCTTTTACTTTTTGCGGTTCAGTATAACGATAACAAGGCTAAAATTTTGCCTTTTGAAGTTGCTCTTACAAATACAAACGTACCTCAAGCTTTAAAGTGGGAAAAGTCGCTTAAAAATGAGTTTATAAACCAAAATTTAAAGATGATAGATGAGGCAATAAACGAAGGCAAAAGAGCTATAATCATGCCTGAGAGCGTATTTCCGACATTTATGACGCACGAGCGAAATTTAGTAGCCGAGCTTAAAGAAAAATCGCAAAAGATCGCTATCGTGACTGGCGCACTTGCCTATGAAAACGCACAAAGCTACAACTCGACTTTTTTATTTGATAAAGGCGAGATGAAGCGATTTGATAAATTTGTGTTAGTACCCTTTGGCGAGGAAATTCCGCTTCCAAATTTTATGAAAAATTTTATAAACGAGCTATTTTTTGATGGTAGCAAGGATTTCAAAACGGCAAATTCAGTTAGCAACTACGAGATAGACGGAGTTAAAATTCGTAATGCAATCTGCTATGAAGCTACGCGAGATGAACTGTTTAAAGGCGAATTTGATGTGATGATAGCTATCACAAACAACGGTTGGTTCGTGCCATCAACCGAGCCAAATTTACAACGCCTTTTGATTAAATATTATGCAACTAAATACAATAAAACAATTTATCACAGCGTAAACGGCTCAAAAAGCGAGATCATAACTCCTAAAGAGAGTTTGATAAGGAAAATTTTAGATAGCAGATCTTAAAAAGCATGCTTTAAATTTATATTCAAGATGGATTGTGTGTAGTTAATATAATTTTTAGTGGGCAAAATAAATAACTTTATTCAAGACATAAAATTTAAAAGCCTGCCGACCGAAAGCACTAATTTGTGTGTGATTATAAGACAGGCTTCTTAAATTTATTCTAAAATCCGTTATTTATGCGGAATTAAAGCTTTAAATGTATCTATGGCGTCTAGCTTCTCCCACGGATACTTCGCATTTCCAACCTGCCCTTTTGCTGCAACTTTTGCGTATAAAAACGTATCTTTGCCGGGCTTATCAAGTCCAAATTTTTGAGTTATCCATTTTGGAGTTAAAGGGAAATTTTGCATAACGAAATTTGATAAAATATCATCATTCAATCCGCTTATCTGAGTTCCCATTGTATCTACGCTAATAGATGTTGGCTTAGCAACTCCGATAGCGTAGCTTAGCTGAACGATACATTTTTTAGCAAGTCCCGCCGCAACGATATTTTTAGCTATCCATCTGGCAGCATATAGTCCGCTTCGATCAACCTTCGTATAGTCTTTTGAACTCTGTGCGCCGCCACCTATAGGAGCGTATCCGCCAAAGCTATCTACGATAAGCTTTCTGCCCGTTAGTCCGCTATCGTGAAGTGAGCTGTGATTTACATATCTGCCGGTTGGATTTATATAAATTATTGTCTTATCTTTATCATATAGCTCTTTTGGAAGACCGGTATCATCTATAAGCTCCCCAATAAGAGCTCTAAGTTCCTCTATCTTCATACTCTCTACGCAAGGAGCTGAGACAACGATAGTGTGTATGCTTTGCGGTTTGCAGTTTTCAAAGTTATCCTTACTATCATAATCAATTGTAACCTGAGTCTTTATATCAACACCCAGCTTATCGGGATTTGCTTTAGCAAATTTATATACTTTATCACAAAGCATTCTTGCATAAGTAATGGCTGCCGGCATATATTCTTTCGCTTCGCAGCTTGCAAAGCCAAACATTATACCTTGATCGCCTGCGCCTATCTCGCCGCTAGCTTGATCTACGCCTTGATTTATATCGCTACTTTGCTGATTTATACAAACCTTAACCTCGATATCATCAGGATGCAAGCACTGCTCTTTAGTAAAATTTGACTTACCATCATATCCGATTTTGGCCAGAGCGTTTTTGACTATACTTTCATAATCTTTAAAACTGAGCTTAACTTTTGAGTTTATCTCACCACCGATTACTATGTTTTTACCGGCTACAAATACCTCGCTTGCAACCCTACCGTTTGGATCCTGCATTAAAATACTATCTACTATACTATCAGCGATAATATCTGCGCATTTGTCAGGATGCCCCGGACTTACTACTTCAGATGTAAATAAATACATATCTTTCCTTAAATTTTATATTAAATTGTAAAATTGTAGCATTTCATAATAAAATTTATATTAATTTTTTGTTAAATTTTAAAAAATTTCAGAATCTTTTAGTTATACTTAAATCCAAATTTTAAATTTATAAAGGTGTAAAAATGAGTGGATTTAGCAATATCGCTAAGCGTTTTGCCGATGGAAATTTGATTGTTCAAATACTAATCGGTATCATTGTCGGTGCTATTTTTGGCTTTTGGGGGAATGCAAGCGGAAGTGAATTCGCCGACAAAATTCTAAACGGCATTTCCGTTCTTGGAAATTTATTCGTAGGTGCCTTAAAGGCTGTCGCTCCTATTTTGGTCTTTGTATTGGTTGCTACATCAATTATTACTAAAGAGTTTGGCGAAGCAAAAGGCATGTCAAAGATTGTCGCATTGTATCTAATTGGAACTTTTTTGGCGGCTGTAGTCGCAGTTGCAGCTAGCTTTATGTTTCCGGTTGAACTCGTTTTAAAAGGTGTAGAAACAGCAACTATGAGTGCGCCTCAAAACGTAATAGACGTATTAAAAGACCTCATTTTTAAAATGGTTCAAAATCCGGTACAGGCCCTAAGTACAGGCAATTATATAGGTATCATTACTTGGGCTGTGGGTGGCGGTATAGCCATGAGAGGCTGCTCAAGTGAGACCAAAAAAGTATTTATGGATGTAAGTGATGGCGTGACAAGAATTGTTAGATTCGTAATCCGCTTAGCTCCATTTGGAATTTTTGGTCTTGTTGCTATTAGTATCCACGAGACAGGATTTGCGGCTCTAGCTGGATATATGAAACTAATTGCGGTTTTAGTTGGTGCAATGCTATTTGTGGCATTTGTTGTAAACCCTATTATTGTATTTGTGGTAACCAAAAAAAATCCATATCCGCTTATAATGACTTGCGTAAGAGAGAGCGCCGTAACTGCGTTTTTCACAAGAAGCTCGGCTGCAAACATACCTGTAAATATGGCGCTTTGTAAAAAGTTAGGACTTAGAGAGGAGCTTTACTCTATATCCATACCTTTAGGGGCCACTATAAATATGGCAGGAGCTGCGGTAACCATCAGTGTTTTGGCTCTTGCTGCAGTAAATTCTATAGATCATATCACAGTTAGCTTTGCAGACGCTCTACTTCTTAGCTTTATCTCTGCGATAGGTGCTTGCGGAGCTTCAGGCGTTGCGGGCGGATCGCTTCTTCTCGTGCCTCTTGCTTGCGCTCTTTTTGGAATAAATAACGACATAGCCATGCAGGTTGTTGCCGTAGGCTTTATAATAGGAGTTATTCAAGACTCGGTAGAAACTGCGGTAAACAGCTCTTCAGACGTTGTATTTACAGCGATAGCTTCAGAAACAATAAAATAAAACATAAATTTAGTGTCCATTATTTGGACACTAAATTTGATAATCTCTTTCTAAAAACTTTAAATTTCATTATATTTTGTGTAAAATATCCTAAAAAATTTCAAGGATAAAAATGACAACATGGGATTTAACTCCGCTTTTTAAAAATGAAAAAGAGCTTGAAAAAAGCGCATTAAGCCTAAAAAATGAGTGTGAAAAATTTGAAAAAAAATATTTTGAAGACTTTTTAAATTTAAGCACAGATCAATTTTTAGAGGCGTTTGATGAGTATGAACAGCTACTTTCTAAAATTTCAAAGGTTACAACTTATGCGTTTTTAGTATTTGCAAAGGACACAAGCAAGGGTGCTTTTTATGCCAAATTTGAAGAGATCGCCATAAAAGCTCATGAAAATTTAATATTTTTTGAGCTTAAATTCAATGAATTTGACGACAAAAAGCAAAAAGATATTATTAATACATCTAAAAATAACAGATACTATCTAAGCAATGTAGCTAAATCCAAAGCGCATCAACTAAGTATAAAAGAGGAGCAAGTCTTGCTTCGCACAGCAAGCACTGGAGCTGATGGATTTGCAAGGCTATTTGATGAGACAATGAGCAATATGAAATTTAAATTTCAAGGTAAGCTTTTGAGCGAAGAGGAAATTTTAAGCAAGCTTCACGACAAAGACAGAAATGTAAGAAAAGCGGCCGCCAAAAGCCTGAGTAGCGAACTATCTCGTCACCAGCATCTGCTTGGCTATATATACAATATGATAAAAACTAATCTAAAAACAAGTTGCGAATTAAGAAATTTTAGCTCTCCTGAAGAGCCTAGACACGAAAGCAACCAGATAAGTAAGAAAAGCGTGGACGCACTTATAAAAACAACCGAGGCGAATTTCTCTTTGGTCAGTAAATTTTATGATAAAAAACGCAAAATTTTAGGCTTTAAAAAACTATATGACTATGATAGGTATGCACCGCTCGATGAGGGTAGAAAATATGAATTTAACGAATGCAAAGAGATAGTCTTAAAGGCGTTTAACGACTTTAGCCCGAAATTTGGCAAAATTGCTCAAAAAGCTTTTGATGAGGGCTGGATAGATGCTTATCCTACGACAAATAAAAGAGGTGGGGCATTTTCACACTCAGGCTCATTAGATGCTCATCCTTACGTGCTTTTAAATCATACGGACGGAAGAAGAGATCTATTTACTCTAGCTCACGAGCTGGGTCATGCCATACATCAAAATTTATCTTACAAAGTTGGTTATCTAAACTCGGATACGCCGCTTACTACGGCTGAAACCGCTTCGGTATTTTGTGAAATGCTAGTGTTTGATTACGTTAAAAAAGAGCTAAGCGACAAAGATAAAATTTCGCTTCTTGCAGGCAAGATAGAAGACATTTTTGCCACGCTTTATCGCCAGATAAATTTTACCACCTTTGAGCGCAGAGTCCATTCTCACGAAGGCGAAATTTCGCTTGATGAGCTAAATAAAATTTGGCTTGAAGAGAGCAAAAAGATGTTTGGCAAAAGCGTTACTCTAAATGATTATTATAAAATTTGGTGGAGTTATATCCCGCACTTCATACACACGCCGTTTTACTGCTATGCCTACTCTTATGCGCAGCTTTTGGTCCTTGCTATCTTTGGGCTTTACAAGAGCGGCAAATGTAAAAATTTCGTGCAAATTTACACTGAATTTTTAAGTCTTGGCGGAAGCCAAAGCCCAAAAGATATGGTTGCGAAATTTGGCTTTGACATAGAGGACTCGAAATTTTGGAACATAGGAATAAATGAAGTTAAAAAATTAGTTAAAGAATTTGAGGAGTTATAATGCTTGATAAAATTTTAGATGATGAAAAATTTGCACTACTTATGAAAATGCATGTTTACGAGTGCATAGACTATTTGCTTCAAAACAAGCATCCGTTTTCGGTAATGACAAACTCGGACTTAGTAAAATTTGAGCCGGAGCTTCCAAAGAGTATAAGCTCTACTTTTACATCTCCGGTGATTCTTTTTACTCTTGACGGATATACATTTTCTAGTGCTAAATTGATGCAAGACAGCCTTAGTTTTGAGGCGGGTTTTGGCAGTGATGATTTTGCTTCGCTTGTTAGCTTTCCACTTGGAGCAGTAGTTCAAATTTTAGTAGAAAATAGCCCGATTTTGATCAATTTTTCTATTCACAAAGCAAAAGAGGCTAAAAGTAAAACTCAAAAATCAATGTCAATCTTTATGTCAAATCCAAAAAATAAAGATTTTTTCAATAAATAAAAACACTTTTGCAGACATAGAATCACTATGTCTGCTATAAATTTTTAAAAATTAAAGCTATTTTTTATCTTTAAAAAGCTATTTAATATGTCTTCATTCTCTTTAAGTACCGCTACATAAACTGAGCGCGTAAGCTTTATTCTATTGATTTTGATCTCAAAAAGTTTTTCGTTTTTTAGATGATCTTCTATTAAAAATTTAGGCAAAAAGGCAACATAATCTTCGGCAAAATTATTTAAAATTGCTCTTTTTACCATTATTGAACCGTCTAATACATAAGCACTTTTTAAATCATTGTAATTTATTCCGTATTTTACGAAAATATCATTAAGATAGTATTTTGTGCGATCTTTTATCAATTTGTATTTATAAAGCTCTTCGGGCTTAATAGAGTCAACCAGTTTTTTATTGGAAACTAAAATAATCTCATAATCAAAAAGCTTTTTAACTATCAGATTTTCATCATAAGACTGATCTAAAACCATTGCAATATCGCTTCTTCTATCCTTTAAATGTGGAATTAGATCGTTTTGCTCTTTTATTCTTATGTCAAGCTCCGCATCGGCAGTTTGCGAAATTTTATCAAGCAATAAAGGCACAAAAGTTTCTCCGATAAGCTGAGTGGTTGATATTATAAGTGGAGCTTTGTCATTTTTGATATGAGAAATTTCATCTTTAAATCTAAACATTGCACTTTCAAATCTAAGACAAAGTTTATAAAATTTTTCACCCTCTCTAGTTAAAATTATTCCATTTTTTTTACGCATTATTAGAGTTGCTTGTAAAATCTCTTCTAGTTTTTTTATTTGAAGCGTAACAGCAGGCTGAGATATACCAAGAGTCTTTGAAGCCTTAGAAAAGCTCCTCTCTTTAACTATCTCCATAAAAGTGTAAATTTTGCTAAAATCATTAATCATATTTATCCCCTCTTTGATAAAGTAATATATATATATATTACTTTAAGTTATAAATTATAGCGGATATAATTATATTAATATATACTAAAATTTTACTGAAAGCGAAACGGTAATATTAATTCATGTAGGCGGGGATTTTTAAGCTTATTGTGTTAAAATCTATAAATAATATATTTTTGGAATTTTAATGCGAGATATCCTAGATAGTTTAAACGAAGAACAAAAAAGAGCTGCCACTCATTTAGATGGAGCTATGTTGATTTTAGCAGGTGCCGGAAGTGGAAAGACAAAGACTATAACGACAAGGCTTGCCTATCTAATAAGCGAAGTTGGAATAGATCCCACTAGTACGCTTACTCTTACTTTTACAAATAAAGCCGCTAATGAAATGCGAACCAGAGCCATTAATATGCTATCTGAAAATAACAAAAATTTTACTCCATTGCTCTGCACTTTTCATAAATTTGGACTTTTGTTTTTAAAATTTTATATAGACAGACTCTCTCGTAAAAACAGCTTTGTCATAATCGACACCGATGATAAAAAAAGAATACTAAAAAGCTTTGAAAGCTCAATCGCAACATCGATATTATCAAGTGAAATATCAAATTTCAAAAACTCCCTTTTAAGCGTAGAAGATGTTATCTCGAGCACCAATTTATTTGGCAATAACGAAAAACACAAAGATGGTTATTACACTAAAATAGCAAACATATACAAACAGTATGAAGAGTATTTAAGCGCAAATAATTTAGTGGATTTTGACGACCTCCTATCTCTGACTTATAAAATTTTGGATAAAAACGAAGGACTGGCAGATGAAATTTCACAAAGATATCGCTATATAATGGTAGATGAGTATCAAGACACCAATGATTTACAATATAAGCTTCTTAAAAAGCTTTGCAAAACCCATGAAAATATCTGCGTAGTAGGTGATGATGATCAGAGTATATATGGCTGGAGAGGCGCAAAGATAGAAAATATCTTAAATTTTAAAAATCAATTTAAAGATACAAAAATAATCAGACTGGAGCATAATTATCGCTCGACAAATTCTATCCTCAAAGCCGCAAATGAGCTGATAGATCACAATAGAAACCGCCTAGGCAAAAAGCTAATAGGCACCAAAGACGGCGGTGAGGATATAGTATTTATGGAGTCAGTTGACGAAACTATGGAGTCTGGCAAGATAGCAAAAAGCATCAAAGAGCTACTTGCAAAAGGCGTAGATGCAAGCCAAATAGCCATATTATACCGTATAAACGCACTCTCTCGCTCCCTTGAAGAGGGTCTTAATAAGGAAAAAATACCGTATAAGATGGTTGGCGGTGTAAAATTTTATGAAAGAGCGGAAGTAAAAGATGTTATTAGCTATCTTAGGCTAGTCGCCAACGAAAACGATGACTTTTCGTTAAAACGCATAATAAACCGTCCAAAACGCGGTCTTGGTAAAGTAAGCATAACCAAGATCGAGAAGATAGCTTATGAAAATAAAATTTCTCTATTTGAGTCAATATCTACTCTGGATGAAAAAGATGAAGCCTTTAGCAAAAAAACAATATCTGCTCTAAACGATTTTACAAGCGGTATAAAAGAGCTAAAGGAATGCGGCTCTTTATATGGACTAATTGATAAGCTAGAGTCTAAATTCGGTATTAAAAAATATTACGAGAGTCTTCCTGACGGTGCTGAAAGAGTAGCAAATATCGATGAATTTTACGCGATGATCAAAGATCAAATCAAGCAAAATCCGGAATTTGAACTAGAAGAGTTCTTAAACGAACTTGCTTTAGCCAGCGAACAAGACGCCATAAGCGATAAGGCTATCTCTATAATGAGTATTCACGCAAGCAAAGGGCTTGAATTTGATCATCTTTTTGTAATTGGGCTTGAAGAGGGATTTTTCCCGCTAATAGGAGACGGAAGCGATATAGAAGAGGAGAGAAGATTGGCTTACGTGGCAATAACAAGGGCTAAAAAAACTCTTGTTCTAAGCTGCGTAAATTCAAGATTTTATAAAGGACAAAGAACAAGACTTGAAAGAAGCAGATTTTTAAGCGAGGCCGGAATATGCACGGGAAGCCTAATAATCCAACCTCAAACTACAAGCGAATACAAAAAAGGTGATTTGGTAAAACATAAGATATTTGGCATAGGACGAGTTACGGGCGTAAGTAAAATCAAAAAAGATCTAAAGCTAACTATAAATTTTGGCGGTATAGAGCGCGATATAATGTCAAATTTTGTAGAAAAAGTCGTATGAACGCTCTATTTGTAGTGAATAAACCGATCGCAATCAGCTCAAATCACTTTCTAAATCGTATCAAAAGAAAATATCCAACTAAAAAAGCAGGCTTTTCAGGCACTTTAGATCCTTTTGCCAGCGGTTGCCTGATAATAGCTCTTGGTAACTATACAAAGCTGTTTAATTACATCAGCAAATCTCCTAAAATTTATGAAGCCACGATGTGGATAGGGGCAAAAAGCGAGAGCGGGGACAATGAAAATATAAGCGAAATTGAAATTTTAAATCCTCTTGATTTAAAAACAATTGAGCTTGCCAAAAATTCCTTGCTTGGTAAAATAAGCTATACTCCGCCAAAATTTAGCGCAAAAAACATAGACGGAACAAGAGCTTACAAGCTAGCTAGAGCGGGAGTTGAATTCGAGCTTAAAAAAGAAGAAATGGAAATTTTTAGCTGCGAAATAATGCACTACCGTCATCCGTTTTTAACATTTAAAATTAGCGTAGACGAGGGATCATACATAAGGTCATACGCTCAAATTTTAGCCAAAAAACTGGGAGTAAATGCGACTCTTAGTTCGTTAAAAAGATTAAGCGAAGGCAAATTTAAATTTGAAAATGAAAAGTTTTTAAATCCGCTTGATTTTATAGATCTAAAAACTAATGAGTATTTGGGCGATTTAAAAGATATCGAATCAGGTAAAAAACTTGAATATACAAGCTTTAAAAAGTGTGAAGATGGAATATATTTAATAAAATTTGATAAATTTTTTAGTATTATTGAGATAAAAGATCAAACGGTTTCGTACCGATTAAATAAGGTTGAATTATGCTGATACTTTCGCGTAAAGAGGGTGAGAGTATATTGCTTGGAAACAATATAAAAATCACTATCGCAGGGATTTCAAAAAGTGGAGTTAAAGTGGGCATAGATGCTCCTAAAAATATGATGATATTGCGCTCCGAGCTTGCAGAAGAAGTGGCCAACGAAAACAAACAGGCTATAAATTTAGCCGACGAGATAGAGCTTATCGAGCTTAGCCAAAAAATAAAAAAATGAAAAGCTTTGCAAAAATAAATATATTTCTTAAGATAGTCGGAACCCGCGCAAACTATCACGAGCTGATCTCGCGCTTTATTTTAGTAGATGAAATTTACGATGAAATTTGGTTTGAAAAGAGTGAAAAATTCAAGCTTGTTTGCGATAGTGTGGATATAAAAGACAATATTGTATTAAAGGCTAAAAAAGCACTTGAAGACGCTGGATTCAAAAATGAACTTGATGATTTTTTCAGATCGCATAAAATAGTTTTAAAGAAAAATATCCCTATGGGGGCGGGGCTTGGCGGAGGAAGCTCTAATGCGGCTGCTTTTTTAAATTTAGCAAATAGTGAACTAAATTTAAAAATTTCAAAAGAACGCCTTTATAAGATAGCAGAGAACATAGGTGCCGATGTGGCGTTTTTTGTAAGCGGATTTAAAAGCGCAAATGTGAGTGGCATAGGCGAGATTGTAAAAGAATTTGATGATGAAATTCCTAAAATTAAAATTTTTACGCCTGATGTTTTTTGCTCCACTCCAGAAGTTTATAAAGAATTTAGAAGAAATTTTATGGATAAAATAGATGTAAATTTTGCAAACAAGATGCAACATATGAAAAGTAGCGAATTGCTCGCAACTTACAAAAATGATGTGTTAAACGATCTTTATGCGCCTTGTTTTAAAATTTATAACGATATGAAAGAGTATAAAGATATGTTTTTAAGCGGAAGTGGAAGCACTGTTTTTAAGGTAATAAATGGGTAAAGATTTAGCAAAAAACAAAAAAGCTCTGCATGATTTTAGTATAATAGAAACTTACGAGGCTGGAGTTGTGCTAAAAGGAAGCGAAGTAAAGGCACTTCGTGCAGGACGGGCAAATTTAAAAGATAGCTTTGTGAGAATTATAAAAGGCGAGATGTTTTTACTAAATGCGCACATAAGCCATCTTAGTACGACACATTCGACATTTCGCCCTGATGAAAGAGCTCCAAGAAAACTACTTATGCACAGAAAGCAGATAGATAAACTCTTTGGAGCGGTAACACAAGAAGGTCTTACTTTAGTTGTGCTAGTGCTTTATCTAAATGATAAAAATATAGTGAAGGCTAAAATAGCGCTAGCTAAAGGTAAAAACCTACATGACAAACGCGAAAGTTTAAAGAAGCGAGAAGCCAACAAAGAGGCTCGTGCAGCAATAAAAAGATATATATAAAAATTTAAAGGAACAATATGAAAAAAATATTTTTAGCAATTCTATGTGTGATTTTTTTAGTTGGTTGTGGTAAAGAGGACGAGACAGCAAAAGCTCCTACTAAGATAGAGGGATACAAAACAGGTGAAGAGATAAAGCTTGCAAGTGTTTTTGGCAAGGAGCTAACCCTGCTTAGGACAGAGGGTGGATTTGTGATAAAGGGTGACGAGAGTAAGGTGATAATGTTTGATATCTTTGGCACATTTTGTCCTCCGTGTCAAAAAGAGGCGCCTGAACTAATGGATTTTCAGCTAAAAAACAATAAAGATTTTACAATAATTGCATTAACTCACTTTGAAAATGTAACAAACCAACACGTTATAGAGAATTTTGCACAAAAATACAATGCATACTACTTTATTTCAAATAATATGCCTGTAAACGATAAGCTTAGCGCTCAAATTCTAGAAGATATCAAATATCCGCATCTTGAGTCTGTGCCTATAAAAATGGTGCTTAAAAACGGAATCTATCAACCACTAACAGATATTGCCAGCGGAAAATTTGGAGTACATTACTATCTGGGCGGGATTCACTTAGACAAATTGACTCAGGATTTTGAGAGAATTAAAAATGTCAACTAAAACTAGCGAAAGAACGCTGGAAAATACGAGTCTAAAAGAAAAAATTAAATTTCCTAAAAAATTTAAAGTTATTTTATTAAACGATGATGTGACAAGTATGGATTTTGTAGTAGATGTTTTGACGCAAATTTTTCACTATAGCGCACAAAGCGCCATTGCATTGATGTTAAAAGTTCACAACGAAGGAAGTGCTGTATGTGGGGTTTATATCAAAGAAATTGCTCTTAGTAAGCAAAACGAAGTTAGAAAAGCAGCTATCAACGCTGGATATCCGCTAAAAGTAGATATAGAGGAGGAGTGATGCTGGATGCAAATTTAAGCTATTTTTTAGAAAAAGCAGGACAGTTCGCATACTCAAATTCGCACGAATACTTAACAAGTGAGCATATCTTATTTGTACTTATAAATCTCAACGAAGAGAGTAGAGATATGCTGAAAAATGCGGGTCTTAATGATATTGATGGGTTAAGAAACGATCTTAAAAACTATCTTGCACAAAATAACGAACAAGTTACACAAAACAAACAACCTAAAATGACACTGTTGCTTGAGCAAATTTTTAAAGAACTTACAGATGAAACAAAGGCTCAGAATAAAAATATAGGAATTAGAGAGCTTTTGTATAAAATCGCGGTTAGCAAAGATAGCTTTTGCTCACAAATTTTAGATTTTTATGGGGTAGACGCACAAAAGATAAAAGAGGAAACAACGGCTGACAGCGATAAGTTTGAAAATTTAAGTAAATTTGCAATAAATCTAACAGTTCTTGCAAAAGAGGGAAAGATTGATCCTATTATAGGCAGAACTCATGAGCTAGAAAGGCTTATGCAGACCCTAAGTCGCCGCAAGAAAAATAATCCTTTATTAGTCGGTGAGGCCGGAGTAGGAAAAACCGCAATAGTAGAAGGATTGGCGCTAAAAATTTCTCAAGATAAAGTGCCCGATAAACTCAAAGGGTCTCAAATTTTCGCCCTTGATATAGGAGCTATGATAGCTGGCACAAAATATCGCGGTGATTTTGAAAAACGACTAAAAGATGTCATAGATGAGGCTAGCAATCACGAAAATGCAGTACTTTTCATAGATGAGATTCATACAATAATAGGAGCAGGTGCTACAAGCGGCGGAAGTCTTGATATGTCAAATTTACTAAAACCAGCCCTTGCCAACGGCTCACTTAGATGTATAGGCGCAACTACATATACTGAGTATAGAAATTTTTTTGAAAAGGAGAAGGCTCTATCAAGACGCTTTGCCAAAATAGACGTGGAGGAGCCAAGCATAGAGGATAGCGTTGAAATTTTAAAAGGGCTTCGCACCAAATACGAGAAATTTCACAGCGTTAAATATAGTGACGAGATTTTAAAACTAAGTGTAGAGCTAGCTAAAAAATATATCAATGATCGCTTTTTACCAGATAGTGCAATAGACCTTATAGATGAAGTTGGAGCAAGGTTGGCATTAAAAGAGAAAAAAAATGTAAAAGTTAAAAAAAGCGATATAAGCGAAGTTCTAAGCAAGATTGCAAATATTCCTAATACAACCGATGTAAAGACTAATGACATTTCATTTTTAAAAGATCTTGAAAAGAATTTAAAATCTGAAATTTTCGGACAAGACGATGCCGTTAAAACTCTAGCCGATGCGATAAAGCGCTCGTATGCAGGACTTAAAAATCCTACTTCACCTATAGGCGTATTTTTATTCACCGGATCAAGCGGAGTTGGTAAAAGTGAGCTTGCTGCTGCGCTTGCCAGAAATTTAAACATCAATTTTGAACGCTTTGACATGAGCGAATATATGGAAAAACATAGCGTATCAAGACTAATTGGAGCGCCTCCCGGATATGTAGGCTTTGAAGGCGGAGGCATGCTTACAAATGCGATCAAAAAGCACCCTTATAGCGTAATTTTATTTGACGAGATCGAAAAGGCAAACGACGAGCTTGTAAATGTCTTTTTGCAAATTTTTGATAGTGCTAGTTTAACTGACAACACCGGCGCAAAGAGTGATTTTAGAAATACTATCATCATAATGACATCAAATTTAGGCTCAAAAGAAGCTCCTAAAATGGGCTTTAGCAAGGATGAAAGCGGCAAAGCAGATAGTGCGGTTAAAAATTTCTTTAGTCCTGAATTTAGAAACAGGATCGATGCGATAGTGCATTTTAACGATCTAAATGAAGATGTGCTAGCTCTCATAACTCAAAAGATACTTGATGAGATAAGTGCAAGTCTGCAAGATAAAAAAGTAGCCATCAAAGCTGATATGAAGGCAAAAAGACACCTTTGGGAAAAAGGATATAGCAAGGAATTTGGCGCTAGAAATCTAAAACGCGTAGTTCAAGATGAAATTTCAACCAAGCTTAGCGAGGAAATTTTATTTGGCAAGCTTAAAAACGGCGGCGTTTTAGATATCAGCACAAAAGATGACAAACTAACTTTTAAATTTGATAAACTGACAAAATAAAATCTATAAAAGCGAGCTTGGGAGTGGAATTTAGCAGAATTTATAATTTCCCCGATCCAAGCTTAGCTCCTTCAAACTCACCTCTTTGTGTCGGCGGAGACTTAAGCGTTGAGGCACTTTTACAAGCTTACAATAAGGGCATTTTTCCTTGGTTTTTGCCGCATGAGCCGATATACTGGTGGTGTCCTGACCCGCGCGCAGTGCTATTTCCAAAAGATATCAGAATCCAAAAAAGCATAAAATCAGCACTTAAAAAATTTAACGTCAAATTTGATCACGACTTTGAAGGCTTTTTGCAAATTTGCAAAAACGAACGCGCCGCAAAGGAAGATACTTGGCTAAGTGATACCATCGTAGAAGCCTATACGGCGTTGTTTGAAGCAGGATTTGCTCATAGTGTAGAAGTTTACGAGGATGAAAAACTTATCG
The DNA here is from genome assembly GCF_012978835.1 of Campylobacter sp. RM16190. NCBI lineage: Bacteria > Pseudomonadati > Campylobacterota > Epsilonproteobacteria > Campylobacterales > Campylobacteraceae > Campylobacter > Campylobacter sp. RM16190. The sequence continues at coordinate 223,017 of NZ_LIWS01000003.1, forward strand.
GCGGACTTTACGGACTAATTTTTGGCAAGGTTTTTTGCGGAGAGAGTATGATAAGCCTAAAAACAGGTGCTTCAAAAGTGGCGCTTATAAGGCTTTGCGAGGTTTTAGCTAAATTTGATTTTATGATCGACTGCCAAGTGATGAATGATCATCTAAAATTTATGGGTGCGCAGGCAATGGGGCGCGATGAGTTTTTAAAAAAGTTTAAAATTTTAAAAAAAGAGCCGAGCGGATTTGAAAATTTCAAAGGTTTAGAAAATTTGCTTTGAAATTTAGAATTTTAGGAACAAATTTTGCTTGTATATCTAGTGAAATTTAAATAAAAAGGCTAAAGATGTTTGCAGATATATCAAGTTCAAAGTCAAAACAGCTTGTAGAAAGCGCACTGGCTAGTAGAAATTTGCGCCAGCAGCTCATATCAAGCAATATCGCAAACATCAATACGCCGTTTTATAAATCACGCGATATCGCATTTGAAAGCGCTCTAAGCGAAAGAGCGGCTGAAATTTACGGCAAAAAAGAAAGCAAAGAGCTTGAGCTTGCCAATACTGACGAGGCTCATTTGCCAAAGGTAAAATTTCCCGACTCAAAGCTAGCTACGATCTTTCTTCGTGACGGACACATGGCTAGAAATGACGGCAACACGGTCGATCTTGATGTAGAGACAACCGAGCTTAGCAAAAATGCGATCATGATAACTGCGCTTGATAATGCGATGAAGCGCGATAGTGCAAACTTTAAAAGCGTGATTGAAGCAAGTAGCAAGATTTAAAGGAAATTAAGATGAGTTATTTAAGCGATTTTGATATAAGCGGATACGGACTAAGCGCACAGAGATTTAGAATGAACGTAATTAGCTCAAACATAGCTAATGCAAACACGACAAGAACGGCTGAAGGCGGACCTTATCGCCGACGCGAAGTGATATTTAAAGCGGTTGATTTCGATAGCACGCTAAATGAGCAAATCGCAAAAAAAACAAACATGCTTGAGTATGAAAACCCGCTTGATGATAGCTTTTGGCAAAAAGACGCAAAACCTGCTATAATGAGCGTCGTAGTTGATAAAGTGGTGCGCGACGATAAGGATTTTAAACTAAAATACGATCCAAGCCACCCTGATGCTAATGCCAAAGGATACGTCGCATATCCAAATATAAATCCGGTCATCGAAATGGCTGATCTGATCGAGGCTACAAGAGCCTATCAGGCAAACGTCTCTGCATTTCAAAGCGCAAAGACGATCGCTCAAAGTGCGATAGAACTATTAAGAGGTTAATAAAAATGACAAATATCGATAAAATAAGCTCTGTTGCTTCGCCATTTAAAAAAGAAAATGCGAATTTGACTCAAAAAAGCCAAAATGAATTTGCAACAATGCTTGATAATTCGCTTAAAGAGCTAAACGAAGTACAAGTAAATGCCGATAAAGCAATCGCCGATTTAGCAACAGGCGAAGTAAAAGACCTTCATCAAGCTGCAATCGCCATAGGCAAGGCGGAGACCAGCATGAAGCTAATGCTTGAAATCCGCAACAAGGCGCTAAGCGCATACAAAGAGATATCAAGGACACAAATTTAGCCTTAAATGAACTCTAGAAAATCAAAAATTTTAATTTTATTTTCACTAATTGTATTTGGGATATCTATATTTTTAGCGGTTATCTTTTATAGAGCAAACATCGAAAGACGCCTGCCAAAGCTTGAAACAAGCGAAGTAAACACTGCACTTAGGGGCAATATAGTCACAAAAGACGGATTTAGCGTCGCAAGCAGTCAAAAGCTATATAAGGCAATGGTGGATACAAGAAATATCGATCCTGATAAAAAAGATATGTTTATCAAGCTTTATTCCTTGTATAGCGGAGATAATCCTAAAAGAGTTAAAAAGATACTTGACGGGGCAAAAGGCATTGTAACCCTATCTTACAAGATTGATGCCAAGGGGGCTGCTTACCTAAAAGAGCTAACAAGAAAACTATACAGAAAAAAAATTTTTATACCATATGAAGATCCAAACACCGGAGTTGCTAGCTTAAGGGGCATGAGTATAATCGAAAGTGGCGAAAACAGGCAATACATTTCAAAAGATGCTTTAACTCCGGTCATCGGATATGTCAGAAAGGTAGAAAAGGATAATATTACAAAGGTTGAGGGTGTAAAAGGGATAGAAAAATCCTATGAATACTACATCTCAGCAATTCAAGATGCAAAGCTTATAGGACCAAAAGATATAGGAAACAATATAATCTTGACAAGCGACTCAAATCTGGCAAATCGAGTGGATGGATATGATACTATTTTGACAGTATCTCTTAAATTCCAAACGATGCTTGAAAAGATAATTGATGAGAAAAAGGAATTTCTAAACGCAAAAGAGATAATAGTGGGTATTATGGATTCAAAAACAGGAGAGATGCTAGCACTAGCTACAACCTCAAGATATGATCCATCAAATATTAGAAAGCAAGACTATAAATCCTTAAATTCAAGTGCCACAGAATATGCTTACGAGGTTGGCTCTGTTTTTAAGCCGTTTATGTTCTCGGTTTTGCTAGCCAATAATAAAATAAATCCTCTTGAGATGATAAATACCCATAATGGCAAATACCAGCTAGGAAAACGTATAATCAGAGATACTCATCCTGAAGCCTATATGACAGCAGAGGACATTATAGTGCACTCATCAAATATAGGTATGATTCAGATCGCGCAAAGGCTTGACGGACATCAAATTTACTCCGGACTTTTAAAATTTGGCTTCACTCAAAAAACAGGAATCGATATGCCATATGAACAGGTGGGGAATATGCCGCCTGTAGCAAAGATGAATTCGCAAATTTATAAGGCTACGATTAGCTACGGTTACGGTCTTCAGGCAACTTTTATACAGCTTTTAAAAGCCTATAATGTATTTAATAATAAAGGTATTATGGTAACACCAAAAGTCGTTAGCTCACTTTATAAAAACGGTAAATTTTATATTGTTAATAAGCCCGAACCGGTAGAAGTTTTAACACAAGATGTGGCAAAAAGGATGAAGAGAATCCTAATAAAGGCCGTTGAAAACGGAACAGGGAAAAAGACAAAAACTGCCGGACTTGAAATAGGCGGCAAAACCGGAACGGCACATATCGCATCAAAAGATGGCGGATACGCCAATAACTACAACGGGTCTTTTTTCGGTTTTGTTAATGATTCGGAAGGAAACAGCTACACCATAGGAGTGCTAGCTAGAGAACCTAAAAAACCATACTACTACTTTGGTGCTCAAAGCGCACTTCCAGTATTCAAACAAACCGTTGATCTAATGGTGGATGAAGGATTTTTAAAGCCTAGCGATATAAACAGAACCAACGAAAATATCGTAAAGTCCGCCACTCAAAAACAAAAATTATAATTTTTGCAGGATAGAGCTAAGAGGAGAACCGTTTTGGCTAGCCGATGATAATCTTTGTTGTTTTTGCAATAAAGAGTTATTTTGTAAACTTGCCAGCAGATCCTTTTTAAACTGCTCTAATAGATCTTCAAGTATATTTTTTAGTTCTAAAATTTCATCTTTGCCTTTATTTTTTAAGCCCTCTTCATCAAGCCCCAAGGTCTTTATCAGTTCCTCTTTTTTAGCAGCTATTTTCTCTTCGATTTTTGATTGATTTAATTGACTTAAAAATGTCGCAGCGCCTAGATTTATCAAATTTTGTTTAAATTTGTCTAAATCCATACTGATTTTTGAATTTATATTGTCAAAATTTGAGTTGGTATCTTTTAAATACTTTTCAAAATCATCATTATGACTTGATGAACTTTTGGCTAAATTTAAACCTTTTGCTAAATTTTTTAAAGATAAAAGATATGAATCTATATTTTTAGACTCCATTTACTTTCCTTATAAATAATTTTATAAAGGGAAAGCAAATTTTATTCCGTTTAAGTTCTAGTTTACAGTGTTGTTGTTTATATAACTTAAGCCGGTTTGAAATATAAATTTGGCAAATTCTTCACTGTCATTAAGACAAGGAACTACGTCGTAATACTCGAATTTAAGCTCATTGGCAACATCCTTATACTCTTTTACGAGCTCAAAAACAGTCTCTGAGTTGTCGATGCAAAACGATATGGGATAAACTAAAGCCTTTTTGTTTTTAATGCCTGTTAAGGCATCGCCCAAAGAAGGCTCTAGCCATTTTACCGGTCCGAGTCTTGATTGATAAGCTAAGCTAATATCCGCGAATTTAATCTCTTTATTGATTAAATTTGAGAGTATTTCTACATGAGATCTTATATGTTTTTCGTAAAGATCACCATTATCTATTGTTTTTTGCGGAAGAGAGTGAGCTGAAAATATCAAGGTAATATCATCAGTGTTGATACCTTTTACACTATTTTTTATACTGTTTAAAACCGCATCATTATATGTTTGATTTTCAAAAAATGGTTCAACAATTTTTACTTTTGACTTCAAATTAAGCTCATTAAACGCCAGATTAAAGTCATCTATACTCGATGAAATAGTTGTCGCAGAGTGATGAGGATAGAGTGGAAAAACTACAATTTCATCAAAATTTTCATATTTTTTTAACACTTCTTTGGCAAATGGAGGCGTGTAGTTCATCGCAAAATCAACCGCATCAAACTCACTGCTTAAATTTGAAATTTTAGAGCATAAACTAGCTGTTATTTCACAAAGAGGTGACTTGCCTCCGATTTGATTATAGTTGCTTTTAGCAGCCTTTAGTCGTCCTTTTGCGATCATAAAACCAACAAATTTACGTAAAATTTTATTTTTGATACCAAGAATATACGGGTCATTAAACATATTTTTTAAAAAAACTTCAACCTCTTCTATATTGTTTGGGCCACCCATATTTAATAGCAAAAGCAATCTTTTTATACGCATATTTCATATACCTTTAAAGCATCATCAAGCGATGCCAAATTATTAAATTTATCATTTTTACAAAGCTCAAAAAACTCCGAATGGGCCTTTTTAATAGGTGAAATATCACTATCTACTTTTAAATTTTGCTGTCCATAATCAGTGTATTTATTTAATTTCATTCCTATTAAATCTCCAAAATATATCCCACTATTTGCCGAAACTTCGATTATAAAACGATCTATAGGATAATTTATGGAGTTATGTATGCTCACTAAAGTTTGATTTTTCATTTTTAGCTGACAAAGAGTATTTGTTGGATTCTTTTTATCCTCTTTATGAACTTCAAATTTAGAAAATTGCGCTATATCACTAGCCGCTACAAATCTTGCCAGATCAATATTTTGCAAGATTTCTAAATTTAAATTCCTGCTTAAACAAAAGCCTCTTGTAATATTTATCGAATAAATCTTCTCTTCTCTCTCAAGAGATTTTTTTAAAGATACTATCACAGGATTAAACCTATCAAAAAATCCAGCGACACTCATAACTCCACTTAGATTAGAGTAATATTTCATCTCATGAATTGCACCTGTATTTTTAGCTATAGGATGATGGATAAATATATGTTTGCAGGTTTTCACACACTTTGAAAAAAGCTCAAGATACTGTATTCCATCTGTTATTATAATAGCTTCCGGATCTGCGGATTCAAACAGTTCGTTTAGATCGCTATAAATTTTTATACGCCCAAAAGATTCGCTATTTTTTTGACAATACACACCGACAAGATCGAATTCATCGGACCTTCTAAGTTCATTGCAATGAAACTTTCCGACATCATTAAACCCTATGATAGCAAGCCGTTTTTTCATAAAATTTTTCCGAATTTATCTTTTTTATAGCGATTATAATACAAATTGGTAATTATATAATTAACTTACTTGAAAATTACAAAACACTCTCAATTTAATATTATAATTTTCCACACATTGCACAGTATACAGGTGTCTTAGAATTTATAATTTTTATGCTAAAATCAGAACTATTTTATAAATTTTAAATAGGAAAATTAATGAAAAATTGCGATACAAATATTTTTGATGTCAGAGAAGCTTTTTTAAATTTTTTCAGCTCAAAGGGACACGAAATAATACCTTCCGCTCCACTTGTTCCAAATGATGCAACACTGCTTTTTACAAACGCTGGAATGGTGCCTTTTAAAAGTATTTTTACAGGTGAGATTCCTCGCCCTACTCCACCGATTCGCACAAGCTGTCAAACTTGCATAAGAGCTGGCGGCAAGCACAACGATCTTGATAATGTCGGCTATACAGCACGCCACCACACGTTTTTTGAAATGCTTGGAAATTTTAGCTTCGGAGAATACTTTAAAAAAGATGCGATAGCCTACGGATGGGAATTTGTTACAGAGGTACTAAAGCTACCAAAAGATCGCCTTTACGTAACAGTTCACGAGAGTGATGACGAGGCGTATGAGATGTGGCAAGAGCATATAAGCAAGGATAGAATTTATAAATTTGGAGACAAGGACAACTTCTGGCAGATGGGTGATACAGGACCTTGCGGACCTTGTTCTGAGATATTTTATGATCAAGGCACAGAACACTTTAACTCCGATGAAGACTACATGGGTGGAGACGGAGATAGATTTCTTGAAATTTGGAATCTCGTATTTATGCAGTATGAAAGAGGCGCAGATGGAAAGCTAAGCCCTCTTCCAAAACCTTCAATAGATACAGGCATGGGACTTGAACGTGTAACAGCGATAAAAGAGGGGAAATTTAGCAACTACGATAGCTCTCTTTTTATGCCTTATATAAACGAGGTTGCAAAACTTTGTAAAAAACCTTACGAGTATTCAACCGGAGCAAGCTACCGCGTAATTAGCGATCATATTCGCTCGGTTACTTTTTTGTTAGCTCAAGGGGTAAATTTTGATAAAGAGGGTAGAGGATACGTTCTGCGCCGAATTTTACGCCGCGCTGTTCGCCATGGATACTTACTAGGCATAAAAGAGCCTTTTATGCATAAGCTAGTTGATAAGGTATGCGAACTAATGGGCGGACACTACGCTTATCTAAACGATAAAAAAGAGGCGGTTAAAGAGCAAATTCGCTTAGAAGAAGAGAGGTTTTTTGCAACTATAGCATCAGGTCTTGAGCTATTTAACAGCGAGCTTAAAAATACTAAAGATGTCTTTAGCGGAGAGATCGCGTTTAAGCTTTATGATACTTACGGCTTCCCACTTGATCTTACAGCCGATATGCTAAGGGATAAAAATCTAAAAGTAAATGAAGCAAAATTTGAAGAGCTGATGAATGAGCAAAAAACTCGTGCAAAGGCCGCTTGGAAAGGAAGCGGAGATAAGAGTGCAAAAGGAGATTTTAAAGAGCTTTTAGAAGAATTTGGAGAGAATGAGTTTATAGGATATGAAAGTTTGAGCTCAAAAAGCAAAATTTTAGCCTTGCTTGATGAGGATTTTAAAAGGGTTATGAGCTTAAAAGCCGGACAAAACGGTTGGGTAATGCTTAATAAAACTCCTTTTTATGCACAAAGCGGCGGACAATGCGGAGATACTGGAGATATTTTAAATTTTGCAAAAGTGGTTGATACGCAGAAATTTCACGGATTAAACCTATCATCTATAGAGTTAAAAACAAATTTAAGCGCAGGAGATGAGGTTGAAGTAAAAGTAAGTGACGAAAGAAGCGAAATAGCTCGCCATCACAGTGCGACCCACCTGCTCCACTCGGCACTTAGAAATATACTTGGAACCCATGTAGCGCAAGCTGGATCAAGTGTAGAAGCTACCAAGCTTAGATTTGACTTCTCTCATCCCAAGGCCCTTACAAGTGAAGAGGTGGTAAGGATAGAAAATTTCGTAAATAACGCCATAGCCAACGGAGCCGCTGCAAAAACCGAGATAATGGATATAGAAAGCGCTAAAAACAGCGGTGCTATAGCTCTTTTTGGTGAAAAATACGACGATAATGTAAGAGTACTAAGTTTTGGAGATGTTAGCAAAGAGCTTTGCGGAGGAACTCACGTAAAAAATATTAACGAAATTGGAGCGTTTTTTATAACAAAAGAGAGTGGTGTTAGCGCTGGAGTACGTAGAATAGAGGCAATATGCTCAAAGGCTGCTCTAAATTTCGCAAAAAATTTAAGAGAAGAACTTGAAGAGATAAGAACCGAGCTAAAAAGCATAGAGCCAATGAGTGCAATTAAAAAGCTAAAAAGCGAGATAAAGAGCCTAAAAGATGAGCTTAAAAACGCCGGCGGATCAAAAGCCATAAACCTAAGCGATATTAGCGGGGTAAAGGTCTGTGTAGAAATTTTAGAAAGCGGGGATATAAAAACCGCAATAGATGAGATAAAAAACTCAAATGAACGAGTTGCGGCTCTGTTTATGCAAGTTAAAGATGAAAAAATATCTATCGCAGCAGGTGTTAAAAACGCAAACATAAAGGCCGGAGAGTGGGTCAAAATGACGGCTCAAATTTTAGGTGGAAATGGCGGTGGCAAAGATGATTTTGCAACTGCAGGCGGAAAAGATATAAGTCAGTTGGATAGAGCCAAAAAAGAGGCTTTTGAATTTATTAAAGGAAAATTAGCTTAATGCCTGAATTTAACATAGCTTTTGCAAAACTTAGTCATATTTTGCCATTTTTGCATACGGTCGCTACTATAGTATTTGTAGGTTTTCAAGCCAGCTTTTGGTTTATGGCTAAATTTTTTATGAAAGATATTGCAAACAATCACAAAAGATATATTCTAGTAATCTCTGCGCTAAAATACCTAGGATGTGCAGTTTATATATCCTTAGCAGTGATTGTGATAACTAGTATGTTAATAGGCGAAGATGACTACTCTAAGGTTGCAGATCCTATGCTAAATACGATTCTAGCTACCAAATGGACCGTGTTTAGCTTCTTGCTAATTAACGTAATATATGTAACTTATAGAATTAATAGAGCGGTAAAATCTATGAAAAAAGGCGAATATATAGAACTTCACGAAAATTTGATAGTAGTTATATATTACTTTATACCGCTAAATGTCGTATTTGCACTGTTTGCAACCTATCTTGGCATAGCCTACAGGGCGTTTTGATGATAAATCTAGCATCAAGCTCTATCACAAGAGCTAAAATTTTAGAAGAAAATGGAGTTAAATTCAAGCAGTTTTCTTTTGATTTTGACGAAAGCGGAGTTGATAAAAATTTAAAACCCGCAAGTTATGTTTTAAAAGTAGTTCAAGCGAAAAAAGAGCAATTTTTAAAAGAGCATCCAAATTTAAAAAATCTCCTTTTTGCAGATAGTGCAGTCGTGTGTAACGGTAAAATTTTAGGTAAAGCAAAAGATAAAAAAGAGGCTTTATATATGCTAAATTTACAAAGCGATAATGAAGCTAAAATTATAACAGCCATGATATTTTTAGGTGAAGAATTTGAACTTATTAATATAAGCTCTACAACATATCAATTTGCCAAATTTAGCCAAGATGATTTAAACGAATACATAAAAAGTAACGAATGGCAAGGAAAAGCTGGCGCAATGATGATAGAGGGATTTAATAAAAAATATATATTAAAAAAGATAGGCAATGAAAGCACGGCCAGAGGCTTAAATATAGAGCAATTAAAGGCCTTTTTATGATTAGATTTTTATCTTCACTTTTTTTTATAATTTTTGTCTCAAGCGGCGCAGCCTTTATATACCTATATTCTCAAATTCAGCCCGATATAAGTGGAATAATAGAATATAAGCCAAAGCTTACTACACAAATTTATGACAAAAATGGAAATCTGATAGCAAATCTTTTTGAAGAAAATAGAATTTATGCCAATTACGATGAAATTCCATCTCGAGTAATAGAAGCCTTAGTAGCGATAGAAGATACAAGCTTCTTTGAGCACGGAGGCATAAATCCCGAAGCCATAACAAGAGCCATTATAAAGGATATAAAGGCCGGTAAGCTTGTAGAGGGCGCTAGCACAATCACTCAGCAACTAGTAAAAAATATGATCTTAACCAGAGAAAAGAAATTTACTAGAAAAATACAAGAGATGATTGTGGCGATGAAGCTTGAAAAAGAGCTTACCAAAGAGCAAATTTTAGAAAGATACCTTAATCAAGTATATTTGGGTCACGGATATTACGGTATAAAAGCTGCGGCTAAAGGATATTTTAGAAAAGAACTAAACGAGTTAACCATAAAAGAGATAGCTATTTTAGTAGGCTTACCAAAGGCTCCAAGCGCTTATGATCCCACAAAGCACCTTGATCTATCTCTTGGTAGGGCGAACAATGTAATCTGGCGTATGAATATGCTTGGTTGGATAAATGAGGATGAGTATAAAAAAGCCATAGCCGAACAACCTATAGTATATGATGATACTTTAACTCAAAACGTCTCTCCTTATGTGGTGGACGAGGTTATTAAAGAGGCTTCAAATATATTTAGCGATATTAGAGTTGGCGGATATAGGATAGAGACTAATATCGACCTCAAAGTTCAAAAGATGGCAGAAGATGCACTGAAATTTGGCTATAGTGAAATTTTAAAGCGCGATAAAGACGCCAATGCCTCGGTTTTAAACGGAGCCATAGTCGTAACGGCATCAAAAAGCGGTGAAATTTTAGCCCTAGTTGGCGGAGTTGATTACTCCAAAAGCAGCTACAATAGAGCTACCCAGAGCATGAGACAGCCGGGATCTAGCTTTAAACCATTTATATACCAAATTGCGCTTGATCTAGGCTACTCTCCGATGAGTAAAGTAGCCGACATATCAAGAGTTTTTAGTTCAGGAAACGAGCAAGACTGGAAGCCAAAAAATTATAGCGGTGGATTTCAAGGCTATATAACGCTAAAAAATGCATTAAGACAGTCAAGAAACTTGGCGACTATAAATTTGCTTAACGAAATTGGACTTGATACGACATATAAGCTCATTAGCGATATGGAATTTAAAAATATATCCAAAGATCTATCTATGGCGCTTGGAAGCTTTGGCATATCGCCTTTGGAATTTGCCAAATTTTACTCTATGTTTCCAAATGGTGGAGAGATAGTCGAACCTCAACTTATACGAAAGATTATAAATCCACAAAATTTAGAGACAGCATTTGAGACAAGGCGAATTCAAGCAACAAAGCCGGAGCAAGCATATCTAATGGTAGATATGCTAAAAACGGTTGTAAATAGCGGTACAGGACAAAACGCAAGAGTAAAAGGCATTCAAATAGCAGGCAAGACAGGCACTACAAACAACAACATAGACGCTTGGTTTTGCGGCTTTACTCCGGAAGTGGAAGTTGTGATATGGTATGGAAATGACAATAATACGCCTATGAGAAAAATAGAGGGCGGAGGAAGAACAGCTGCGCCGGTGTTTAAAGCTTTTATAGAGCAATATATAAAAGAATTTCCTGAGACAAAGAGAAATTTTATAGAGCCAGAGGGAGTATTTCACACCATGTACGAGGGAAAAGATGAGCTATATACCAAAACTTCTCCGCTTCCTAAACAAGATGCGCAGGATAATCTAATCAAGCAAGATAATGAAGGAATGATATTTTAGCCTACTCTACGAGCTTAATCTGCTCGGAGCATAGGCTTTTCCAAGAGCTTTCAAAATTTAGTCCGACGCACTCCTCTAGATATGGCTTAGCATCTTGTGGGCGTTTTTGCTTGATATAAATTTCTGAAATTTGTGCTAGTGCCCTTACTCTATCAACAGGCTCAAGCTTAGTTTCTAAAATACTTTTTAAATTATTAAGAGCCTCATCCAATCTATCAAGCCTATTAAGAGCGTTTATATAATCAAATTCCACTTTCGGACTAAAAGTATTGATATTTAGTCTTTTTTGCATATCTATTGCCTTCTTGGCATAGATTACAGTATTTAAAAAGTCTTTGTTCTTTTGTGTGATTTCAGACATCTTTGCATACACTTCAATAATCCTAAAGTCATTTTCCCTCAAATCCTCTATAGCTTTTATTGTAGCCATTGCATCAGATATTCTATCTAGCTTTATAAGTGCATCAAACCGGTCGAAAAATACAGGAGAGACGTCTGCATACTCCTCGTTAGCAGCTATTGCCAAAGCTTCATCGGCAACACGAACCACATCTTTATATTTTTGCATTGTAAGCAGTACGGAGCTTAAATTTACAAGCCACTCAACTCTATCTAGCATATTTGGCGAAGTTATATTCTCTTTAGCCAGCTCATAAGCGCTCTGATGTCTAGACATCCTCATAAAGCAGTTAAACAGCTTAAATTTAGCCTCTATGTCGGTTCTTATTTCATAGCCTTCGACTAAATCTACTACAGCCTTGCAATTATCCTTTCTTATCATCTCATTTGCCAAAGCAAGAGCTGCGAGGTTTAAATTTTTATTATTATCAGTGTCGTTTATATCCCTTACGACGTTTGCATATCGTAATACATCATTAAATTTTTTCTCTTTCAGGTATAGAGCAACTTGCTCTTTTAGAGCCTTTTGACCTATATCGTTTTTGCCGTATTTATCCATAAGCAGATCATAGTGCTGATGAAGCTTTGTCGAGTTTGCCTCATTTAGCTCAAAAAATAGCCTATCCATACCCTGATCAATTTGGGCTATATACCCTCCCTCTTTAAACTCTTTTTGATACTTTTGCAGATACTTATAGGCCTTTTCTACCTCTTTTGCAGCCACTAAGCTAAGTCCTAAATTTTTAAGAGCTATCTCATATCTATCATCACTCTTTTTTAAATTTAAAACCAAAATTTCATATATCTTAGAGGCTACGTCATTGATATTTTTATCGCGAAAAATTCCAGCCAAATCCATCGATTTTGAGATATAGTTTAGCAAGTAATTTGGATTGGCGTTTAAAATTTTTAGCATATATCCTTTGGCAATCTCAAATTGAGAATCGTCTATGCTACTATTTACTAAGCTCAAAGACGCTCTACTTGCCACATCAATATTATTAGACGAATAGAGCACATCTTCGTACATCCTAATCGCATCTTGTCGCTTTCCTGTGTTATATATCCTGTCGGCAAACTCCAAGATCGCACTTTTAGTCCAGCTAGAGTCCTTATGCTCATTCATCAATATATCAAGTATATAGTTTGCATCACTTGTCATATCCTGCTTGAGATATGATTTCATGACCAAATAAAGCACTTCAGGATAGTTTTCATCTGAGGCGAATAGCTTCATCCAAGCCCTACCCTCATCTACCATATTTGCGGGCGATAAATTTTCATGGCTATCTTTTGTATCAAAAATTTTATCAAGCGCCCTTAATCTATATAGCATAAATTCGCTTGTAAAAATGCTGTTTTGATGCTTTCTAAGCGCGGATTCGCTGCTGCTTATAACATAATCATAATGTTTGCTTTCATACTCTTTTTTAATGCTAAGATATGAATTTATATCGTGACCATCTGGATTTTCGATAGGTGCTTTATTTAGATCAAGAGCTCCTACACTCGGATATTTCATATCTTTAAATGTCGGAGCGAAATTTATTCCGTCTTTTTTTGTCTTATCAAATTCGCTAAAAAGTGGGTCTATGATGATAGAGTAGTGTTTGGATAAATTTTGATCCACCATTATTACACTATCTGTCTTAAATAGTGGTTCTTGATATGCGATTAGCCTTGAGTTGGCTCTTGGCACTATGGTTATCTTTGTTGAGTTTAAATCCTGAGTAAAGTTAATCTCGACCAAAGAGAGAATTTTGTCATCTATCTTTGGTATCGCTCTATCTTTTATTTCGCAGACGTAAATTTTATTATCATAAGCTAAAATTTCCTCCCTACAACCAAACTCACTATCGTTTTTTAAGTGAAGAATGCTATATGCCACTCCACCCTCTTTGCCTGAATTTAAGACCAAAGAGAAGGCAAAGGCAAGTATCGGAGAAAATAAGAGTAAAAATGTTTTTTTCATATTGACATTATAAAATTTTTAAATTTAAAAACCACTTGCGATAACGAAACTTGCGATAAACTCAAGCAATGAATCCACCATAAATATCGCCCCTATGGTAGTTATCGCGGCAAACCCCACGATGACCTTAAGTGCGCCAGAGGTATTTGCAATATAGAGGTTTTTATCACTTACTATTGGCTCTTTTAAAAACATCACGACAACTAGCTTTAAATAGTAATATATCGCTATCGCACTATTTAAAGCCATTACGACTGCTAAAACCACATGATCACCTGCAATAGCCGAAGATATCAGATACATCTTACCCCAAAATACGCTAAAAGGCGGAATTCCGGCTAAGGCAACCATAAAAATCGCCATTATCACCGCATAACTTGGAAGAGTCTTAATAAGCCCTGCAAATTTCTCATAAGGGTGTTTAAATCTTTTGTCCCAGCAGACTGTATCATCACATCTTGCAACCCAGAGCATAGAAAATGCACCCAAATTTGCAAACAAAAACATAATCCAGTATAAAAACAATGATACATTTGCTTGAGAGGTTCCTATAACTATAGCGCAAAGCACAAATCCGGCATGCGCTATAGAGCTAAATGCGAGCATCCTCTTAACATCTCTTTGAACTAAAGCCATAATATTGGCAAGAGTCATTGTCAAAATAGCAGAAATATAGAGCATATAATGCACCCAGTATATATTAGAATGCGCAAGTGCCTCAAATAGCCTTAAAGCCACTATAAATCCAGCCACTTTTGGCACTACAGACATATATCCCGCCAAAGGCGAATTGGCACCCTCATAGACATCTGGCACCCAAGTATGAAAAGGTATCAAAGAGAGCTTAAATCCAATAGCGCCAAACATAAACACACATCCAAGAGTTGCTATCATACTGCTTTGTAGTCCGTATTGCTTTATCACATCGGCTATTAAATTTATCTCGACACTTCCTGTCGCCATATAAAACATAGCAGCGCCAAATACAAAAAATCCGGAACCAAGCGCCCCCATCGTAAAGTACTTTATAGCAGCTTCTATTGATTTTATCTTATTATGAAGAGCGATTAGAGTATAAAGCGCCAAAGAAGAGGTTTCAAGTCCTATAAATATCAAGATAAGATTATTACTACTAACCATAAACTCAAATCCGGCTATCATAAATAAAAATAGCGCGTAAAATTCGCTTATTTCGTATTCAAAAAACCTCTTAGTGCTAAGCGAAAGCGGGATAAATAAAGAGGATGCTATAAGAATAATAATCTGAGACAAAACCGAAATACCATCAACTAATAACAGATCAAAAAAACCTTTTGATAGTATATTATGATCTATTACTATTCCGAGGTTTAGCATAATAGCTATCAGACAAAGCACCGTATAAAAGGTCTTTGACAGATCTTTTTTAAATGTGCCTATACAAAGAATAAAAAGCGCAAAAAAGATCAAAGATAGCATTGAGGCGACTGAGGATATATTTAACTCTTCTAAGCTTACAAATATCAGCTCACTCATTATCTACCTCCGATTCTATTGGAATTTACAATAAACTCTTTTGTCTCGCTTTTTAAAGATTTATTATACATCTTGACCATCATTTGATTTACGCTCATATCTATAGGTTTTAACATAATATTTGGGCTAACTCCAAGATATATTACAAGCAGACAAAGAGGCACGAGAGTAATAAGCTCCCTTAAATTTAGATCTTTTAGTTCTAAATTTTCTTCTTTATCACATACTCCGTAAAATACCTTTCTAAAGAGATTTAGCATATATATCGCACCCACTATGATGCCTATACCACCTAAAATAGCATATATGAAATTCGCTTTAAAAATTCCAACCAAGCTTAAAAACTCACCTACAAATCCTATGGTAAGCGGAAGCCCGATACTGCCAAGCATAACTACACAAAAAATCAAAGCATATCTTGGCATAACATTAGCAAGCCCTCCAAATTCCGCTATCATCTTAGTATGCCTTCGCTCGTATATCACGCCAACTAGCAAAAACAAAGCTCCACTGACTATACCGTGGCTAATCATCATAAATATAGCTCCACTAATACCCTCTATGTTCATAGCAAAAATTCCAAGCACTATAATACCCATATGCGAAATAGAGCTATAGGCTATAACCTGCTTCATATCGTCTTGAGCATAGGCTATTAGAGCCGTATAAATAACCATAATAACGGCTAAAATCGCGACTAGATTAAATAGCTCTACGCTAGCATCGGGAAAC
This sequence comes from Campylobacter sp. RM16190, assembly GCF_012978835.1. Lineage (NCBI taxonomy): Bacteria > Pseudomonadati > Campylobacterota > Epsilonproteobacteria > Campylobacterales > Campylobacteraceae > Campylobacter > Campylobacter sp. RM16190. The sequence continues at coordinate 239,116 of NZ_LIWS01000003.1, forward strand.
ATAGGAAGAGAAAACCTTACAAAGCCGTAAGTTCCCATCTTAAGCAAGACCGCAGCAAGTAAAACTGAACCTATGGTAGGGGCTTGACCGTGAGCGTAAGGAAGCCAGGTATGAAACGGAAACATAGGAGTTTTTACCGCAAAGGCAATAAAAAATGCCAAAAATAGCCAAATTTGAGTGTTTAAAGGTAGCTGTAAATTTTGCCAATCTATTATAGAAAAACTCCAAAATCCATTTGTCCTATAGTGCAGATATGCCATCGCCAAAATCGCTACAAGCATAAAAACAGAGCCAAAAAAGGTATATATGAAAAATTTAACCGCGGCATAAATTCTATTTCCGCTTCCCCAAGCGCCTATTATATATAACATAGGAAGCAGGCTAAGCTCCCAAAATATATAGAATAAAACCGCATCAAGGGCCAAAAAGACTCCCATCATCGTCATCTCTAAAAAGAGAATCGATATGACAAGATGCTTTAAATTTCCCTTTAAATTTAAAGATATAAGCCCGATAAAAGTCATAAATGAGCTTAAAATAACTAAAAATAGAGAAATTCCATCAACCCCTACAGTATAGTTTACATTTAAAAACCCAACCAAAGAGAGATGATTTATAAGGCTAAATTCCTCAATACTTCCGCTAAAGCTAAACCACATAAAAAGAGTCAACAAAAACTCTATAAAGGCTATACAAACCCCATAAACCTTAATGCTCTTCTCGTCTATCAAAAAGCCAAGCATTGCAGCAAAAGCCGGAAAAAATATTATCAAACTAAGCATTTATGGCCTTTGTAAACAAAAATGCAAGGGTTAGCAAGATGGCAAATCCAAGCACCATCAATCTAAGCATGACACTTAGATCTCCGCTTTGCATATTGTCTGAAAATTTAGCCAAAGAATGGATCGATTTTGCGATAAAATCAACACTTCTATCTATTATAGCCTCGTCAAATTTTCTGCATATCTTTGATATTGCCTGATAACCTCTTACAAAAAATCTATCATAAATTTGAGGTATATAGTATTGTCGCTCTAAAATTTTATAAACCCAAAATTCTTTAACATCTTCTTTAAAAATCCCTTTTTTATATGCAAATACGGAAAAAACGGTTGAGAGAGAAACTATCAAAAGCGTAAAAATTACCATAAAATTTCTAGTGCCGTCTTTAATATCAAATAGATAATCTGGCAAAACTATAGTTGAAACGATCTCAAATTTATGCTCTAAAAATCCTGCCAAAAATGACATTATCACAAGAGGCACAAGAGAAATTATAGTAGATCTGTTCGCCTCATGCGGATGGTGCTCAAATTTGCTATCTGTAAAAAACACAAGCATTATAAGTCTAAAGCTATAAAATGCTGTCATGGCGGCTGTGATTAAAAGAATGGCATATATGACAAAATTTCCTTCGCTAAACGCTACTTCTAAAATTTTATCTTTAGAGAAAAATCCTGCAAATGGATAAAATCCGGCCAAAGCCACAGAGCCAATAACCATAAATATAGCGGTTATCTTCATAAATTTATAAAGCCCACCCATCTTTTTGATATCAAGCTCATCATTCATCGCGTGCATTACGTTACCGGCGCATAAAAACAATAACGACTTAAAAAAAGCGTGAGTGGTAAGGTGAAATAGCGCTATCCAGTAAGCTCCAAGCCCTGCGGCTACAAACATATAACCAAGCTGAGATAGCGTAGAATAAGCTATTATCTTTTTTAGATCTCTATTTACAAGGGCCATCGATGCCGCAAATATTGCTACAAAAGCTCCAAGATAGGCTATAAAGCTACTAATCTCTGGAGTTAGAGCAAAAATTTCATTGGCTCTAATGACAAGATAAACTCCGGCTGTTACCATCGTAGCGGCATGGATTAGAGCCGATACCGGAGTTGGTCCCTCCATAGCATCTGCAAGCCAGGTATGAAACGGAAACTGTGCGCTTTTGCCCATAGCGCCCACAAACAGGCAAACGGCAATGAGTATTATCAGATAAGAATCGGCCCTTGAAACCATACTAAAAACCTCATCATATCTTAGGCTTCCAAACTCTTGATAGATTAAAAATATTCCTACTAGCATAGCCAGATCCGCTACTCTATTCATTATAAAGGCTTCATTTGCCGCCCAGCTTGCGCTCTGTTTTTTATACCAAAAGCCAATTAAAAGCCAAGAGCATAATCCCACGCCTTCCCAGCCTATAAATAGTCCGATAAAATTATCGCTCATTACAAGTATTAGCATAGAGAAGACAAACAGTCCAAGATAGCTAAAAAATCTATTAAATCCCGCATCATTATGCATATAGCTGATAGAATATATATGCACTATACTTGCCACTATGCCAACAACGGACATCATTATGACGCTTACCTCATCGATGATAAAGCTAAATTCGCTCTCAAATCCGCCGGCTATAATAAAGTCCTTAAGATAGATCTCAATCTCTCCACCAACTATTACTAAATTTAAAAATATCAAAGAAGACACAGTACTTAGCGATATAAGAACCGAGCATACGATGCCCACAAAGCTCATCTGTCTTGAATGTGAAAAAATACCCGCAAATATAGCAGAAGCAAGCGGTAAAAACAGAGAGGTCAGAAATAAAACGGCTTGACTCACAACTCTCTCCTCATGCTCTTCATGCTTGAAATCTCTATGGAGCCGGTCTTTTTATACCAAAGAACCAATAGCCCAAGTCCTACTGCAACTTCGCTAGCGGCGACCGCTATGATAAAAAAGGCAAAAATTTGCCCTGTCATATCCCCGCTAAATTTAGATATCGCGGCCAAAGCCACATTTGCTGAGTTTAATAAAATTTCAGTAGAAAAAAATAGCATTATTAGGTTAGTTCTTTTTATGATGCCAAAAATACCGAGTCCAAACATAATCGCCGAAACTATCAAATAGTGACTAAGCGTTATCATCGCTATCTCCCCTATCCATATCTTTGTGAGCGAGCACTATAGCGCTTACCATAGCAACAAGTAGCATTACAGCCGCCAATTCAAACACAATTAGATATTTTGTAAATAGCAAAATTCCTATCATCTCAACATTACCGACATTTTCTACGATAGGATATTGAGCGTTTAAATTTGATGAGACGATCGGAGCTACGAATATAAGCACCAAAACAAGAGCAGATAATACGCTAAGAGTGTATATTAGCCTATTTGCTGCCTTGCTTCTATTTTCCACTACGTCTTTGCTGACATCAAAGAACATCATAGAAAATGCGTACAGAACCATTACGGCTCCAGTATAAACGATTATTTGCACAACTCCTAGAAATTCAGCCCCAAGCAAAAAGAAAAATCCGGAAATAAAGATCATTCCGCCCGCTAATGCACTCATAGCATAAAGAACATTGTTACTAAATACGCTTATACCAAAGCATGCTATAGAGGTAGCGGCGAAAAAATAAAAGGCTACTACTTCAAACATATTTATTTTCCTTTGAATTTTTACTCTGTTTTTCTGGCTCATTAGAAATTTCATCTATATTTATATATGCATTTGGGGTTGCTTTGACAAATTTATCCGCATCCTCTCTTAAGCTACCATATCCAGGAAATTCCACCTGTTCACAAAGCTTATCTCTTGGAGTTAAAAGATCCTCTTTAAAGCCAAAATAAGCTCTTTGCTCGCTTGCGTTTTCATATTCGCTTCCATGCACTATGGCAATTTCCGGACAAACATCGGCGCAAAGCCCGCAATATACGCATCGACCATAGTTTATAGAGTAGTTTACAACTCTCTTACGTCCATTCTCATCAAGCTTAGTTTCCATAGCGATACAGTTACTCACGCAAATTTTCTCACAAAGCCCGCACCCTATACATCGTTCGTTTTCACTCTCTATAAATCTCATAAGCTTATGCACGGCCCTATATCTAGGGCTAAGCTGCATCTTTTCAAGAGGATATAAAAGAGTATGCGACTTACCGCCAATCATCTCTTTTAGAACTATCCAAAGCCCCTTAAAAAGCTCGAGCTTAAAGGTTCGCCTTACTAGCCTTTTAAATTTATCAATATTAGAGATCGCCGCATCATCTGTTTTTATAAAAATATAATCTTTCATCTCACACCAACACTAAACCGGTTATCAGGATATTTAAGACAGCCAAAGGCATCAAAACCTTCCAACAAAGCCCCATAAGCTGATCAACTCTGACATGAGGCCAAGCGGCCCTAGTCCAAAGAAATAGAAAAAATATAAAGCTTACTTTTAAAAGTATCATCAATCCGCCCGGCAAAAACCAAACAGGATTAAATCCGCCTAAAAACACAAGGCTTACCAAAAACGAAGCCGTTATCATATTGGCATACTCACCTATAAAAAACATCGCCCATCGCATACCGGAATATTCGGTACCGTATCCAGCGATTAGCTCCGTCTCATTCTCGGTCATACAAAACGGGGTTCTGTTAGTTTCCACAAAGGCCGATATCAAAAATAGTATAAAAGCCAACGGCTGCTTAAATATAAGCCAACCTCCAAGTCCGGTGTTTTGGTAACTATTAATATCTATTAAGGATAAAGAGCCGACCATCATGATTACGCTTAGAAGCGAAAGTCCCGTTACAACCTCAAAGCTAATAAGCTGCATAGAGGCCCTTGCCGCAGCTATAAGCGCATATTTATTATGGCTTGAAAGTCCGGCAAGAAGCGGAGATAGCACGCAAACCCCTCCAACTCCAAGCACATAAAGCACTCCCACACCCACATCGGCTAAAATTGGCCTAATTGTGCGTCCAAAAAGTGTAAATTCTGGGAAAAACGGCACTACAGCAAGTGCTGTAAAGGCTCCAACAGCAGAAATAATAGGCGCTATCATAAAGATAGGTCTGTTTGCAAACTGAGGGATGATATCCTCTTTAGTAAAGAGCTTTATCATATCTGCCACAAGCTGCAAAATACCTCCGGGACCAACCATACTTGGACCTATTCTACGCTGCATATATGCTAAAACCTTTCGCTCGGCATACGTTCCAAGACCAGCAAGAGTGGCAAAAACGGATATAACAATAAAAGATTTAACGATAGTTTCGACTATAAAAAACCCGTCCATATCACGCCCTCTCTATCTTTAAATTTGCATATCTGCTTATAAAAAACGGCTCTATATCAATATGTTCGTCAAAATCTCCAATATAAGCCGCTACACCCTCTAAATCGCTATCCAGTTTTAGCCTAATAGCTAAAGTTAAATTTTCATTTTTTAAATTTACTATCTCGCTATCCTTAAAGCCGTTTTCGTCTAAAAATCCGCTTGATACATACAAGGCTCCGGTTTCATTTAGCTGAGAAGCCATATTTGTAAATTTTGAAAATTGATGAATAGGATTTGCCCTATATATATTAAATTTAATCTCTTCGCTCTTTAAATTTTTAAAATCAAGCCTTGCTTCACTATTTATTTTTTGAGATTTTAAGAGATACCCTCTTTTGCAAGCTCCTGAATTTTCATAAAAATTATCAAGCTCATCAAACTCCACTCTTTCAAATTCATCAATATCTCCAAGCTTTAACGTATAGTCAATTGTCCATTTAGAACTGATTCCAAGCTCGTTTGCCAAATCGTTTAGAGTATAACCCTCATATTTTAAAGCCGCATTTGTAGGCACAACGCGCTTATCGTAATTACTAAAGGTTCCTTCTTGCTGAGTAAGCGCAGGCGCATCGATATCACCTTCAGAAATACTCATAGTAAAATCTGCCTTTTCGTTATATCCAAAGCTAAACCCGCTCTCTTCATTTGATAATTTACAAATTTTAGCAACTCCGAGAGAATTTGTTCTAGGTGGGATTAAAATCACCTTGAACTTCGTAAATTTGGCTATAAGTCCTGCAAGAGCGGCTAAAGTGAGGGCATTTTCATGACAGTAAAAATCCTCTCCGATAATCAGTGCAAAATTTTGCTTTTTATCGGTTAAAGCCTTTATTCTATCCTCATCAATGCCTAAATTTAGAGCAAATTTTGAAACTTCTACGCTTATTTCCTGTTCTTTTTTTTCATTAACCTGCTTTTTAACTACCTCTTTAATCTCTTGCGTTTCGCCGTTTTCATCGGTAATCTTCTTAACGATCTCTTCTTCTATCTCTTTTGGCTCTAAAATTTCTACTATTTTTTTAGAGATTATTAAATTTTCTTTTAAAAATTTATCAAGATCACCATCTAAATTTTCTGCAAAATTTTGCAAAATCCAAAGCAGTATATCAAGCTCTAAACCCGCTTTATGATGAATAAAAAGCAAATTTTTAGAGTAGTTTTTAATAACCTTATCTGCTATTGCATGAAAGTAAATTACCGAGGATTTATTGATTTTAAGCGCGTTATTTAGGGCGTAGCTTATATTGGGACTGTCATATCTTAAAAGAGTTCCTACACTTATAATAAAATCCGTTTTATTTAAGCTTTCTACATCGCCGCCATATAGGCTCTCGCCGCTAAATTTAGCAAATTCGTTTAAAAAGTCCTGATATTTTTTAGCCTCGCTATTTACTAAATTTAACCCGAATTTTCGCCTTAAACGCTCTAAAATTAAGGCTTCTTCATTTGTGATAAAGCTATTAAATTTTATATTTTTTACTTCACCGTTTTTAAATTTATCCACTATCTCTTTAAATTTACTCTCATCTTTTTTAGCATTTTCATTGGCAAAATCATATCCGTATCTAGCTGCCGTATTTAAAGTGGTAAAGTGAAAATCGTTACTAACTCTATAAATTCTCTTTTTGCGATTTTCTATCCCGCTCTCTTTAATGTCGTAATACATCAATTCACAATCGCTTGAATGCGGATTTGAAGCAGGTATTTTGGTTAATTCCCATGCGTTTGAGCTGTATTGAAACTCACTTCCCATAAGAGCTCCGACAGGACATACGCTAGTACACTCACCGCAAAATGAGCAGTCCAAATTTGCTCCCACACTAGGCGCTATAAGACTCTTTTGAAATTTGTTCCAAACAGCAAAAGCATCTTTTGGCATACTGTCTTTTAACTCCTTAGCAGGCTGATCGCCGCCTCTTGGAGTAGTTTTTAGCGCACTTTCGCCGATCTTATCAGAACATACGGTAACGCACCTCTCGCAAACTATGCAAAGAGATGGATCGTAGTTTATCTTACCCCAATTTTTATGAGGTTTATGAGTATCTTTGATGGCGTATTTTTGACTGTTTACTCCCATGAGCGTAGTAAAATTTTGTAACTCGCATTCTCCGCTTTGATCGCATACTCCACACTCAAGAGGGTGATTTATACAATAAGTTTGCATAATAGCATTACGCTCTACGCTAATTTCATCAGTATTTGTAACTACATTCATGCCCTCTTTGACTTTCGCATTGCAGGCATATACTCGCTTTCCATCAGCCTCCACCATACATAATCTGCAGGCCAAAGTTGCCGAACATCCGGTAAGATAGCAGATTGCAGGGATAAATATCCCGTTTTTTCTTGCGGTGCCAAGTATATACTCACCTTCATATGCTTTGCATTCTATGCCGTCTATAAAGAGGGTGATTTGCTCACTCATATTATCATCTCATCCTAATTTGCTAATTTTTGCTACTTTGAAGTTGTAGCCATTAATTTGACTATCTTTAAATATCGCCACAGTTCCTTTCATCGCGCTATTTAGTCTAAATTTTCTCTCTATATCAAGTCCATTGGCTCCTACTTTAATCTCATCTCCATCTTTTACTTTGGCCGCAATAGCAAAGCTAGAAGACCCTACAAGCTCACGGCTATCTCCGACAAGTCCGAAAACAACGCTTCCATCAAAGCTCTCAAGCTCTTTTAACTCATCTAAATTTCCGTCAGTCTTAATTTCTTCAATCTTACTATCCGCAACAATAGTGTTTAAATTTAGCAAATTTAAACATTCAAATATCATCTTGGAGTCTGGATGTGAGAAGAAAGTGCTGTCTATTATGATATTTTCGCAATCTTTCATAAAAACAGCAAGGTCCTCAAACTCCTCTTCTCCGATATTGCACTCTCCGCTTAAAAAGCCTTCATCAAGCTCATCAAAATACTCTTTGACGTCGCTTTCAAATTTTGAAAAATCAAGGCAGTACTTGCAAAGAAGAGCTAAAACATAGCTAATAGATCCTATTTCGCAACGAATTAAATTTTTGCTACCTAAAACTTCATCCTCAAAACAAGAGATATAGATAAAATCTTGATTTTTTAGCTCGTTTGCCAAAGTCAAATTTTGAAGGCTAAGCAGACTTGCAAGACTTAATGTTTTTGCACCTTTAAACTCTTTAAATTTCATATTTGCCCTTTAATTTTCTTCACTACTATAGTCCAATCTACCTGATTAAATTTAAGCGAATTCATAAGCTCACAGCTCTCTTTTCTTATCAAATTTACACTTTTTTCGATATTGTCAAACTCTAAAGGCTCAAATAAAAATATACAGACCTCGCCATCGTTTAGCCTTTTTGCCTGATTACTTAATTCGCTTAAAAATTCACTTTTTAAATGTCTTAAATCAACTCTTTTCATCTATCGATTTCACCTAAAATTATATTGCTACTACCTATTATAGTAACCACATCAGCCACATATTGTCCCACTAAAAGCTCTTCGTAAAGCGCACAGTGAAAAAAGCTCGGAGCACGAATTTTCAAGCGATATGGACTACTCTCTGCAGTAGAGTAAATATAAAATCCAAGCTCTCCCTTTGGCGACTCGGTAGGATGATAAATCTCTCCGCGCTTTGCCTTAAGCCCTTGAGTAACCAGCACAAAATGCTGCATCAAAGAGTAGTTTTGTGTCATTATCTGCTCTTTGCTGGCGCTTACAAATTGAGGCGAATTGGCTAAAATTTCAGGTCCAGAGGCGTTATAAAGCTTTTCGCACTGAAGCAGTATCTTCACACTCTGCCTCATCTCTTCCATATAAAGCTTATATCTTGCATAACAATCGCCAATATTTGAGTAAGGCACCTCAAAATCAATCTCGTCATATACCAAATACGGCTCAGCCTTTCTAATATCAAACTCTACACCGCTAGCTCTTAGCATAACTCCTGAGCATCCCCAGCTAAGAGCCTTTTCACGGCTTAAAACTCCAACTCCCTCAAGCCTCATACGCCAAATTCTATTCTCGCTTAAAAGTCCTTCATAAGTGGCTACATCGCTTGGAAATTTATTACAAAACGCCAGCAGTTCCTCAGTCCAGCCGCTAGGTAGATCAAGAAATACTCCGCCTATCTTAATACTTGAATGCGTAAGCCTTGCACCGCAATACTTTTCAATCAAATCTAAAATATACTCACGTTCTCTAAAAGCGTATAAAAATACGGTCATTGCGCCCACATCAAGCGCGTGGGTGGCTAAAAATAAAAGATGCGAACTTATGCGGTTTAACTCCAAAAGCATAGTTCTTATTATCTGAGCTCTTCTTGGAACTTCGATATCACAAAGCTTTTCAACTGCCGCGCACAAGGCATAGTTATTAGCACTTGAAGCTATATAATCGACCCTATCAGTTACCGGCAAAAACTCTTGAAAGGTCATATTTTCAGCCATCTTTTCAACGCCTCTATGCATGAAGCCAATCTCAGGCATAGCGCGCACAACCTTTTCACCGTCAAGCTCAAGCACTAGCTTTAGCTGCCCGTGCGCAGAAGGGTGCTGAGGGCCGAAATTTAGTATCATTTTTCCATTATTTTCTTCAAATTCTATATTTTCAAAAAATGGTCTAAGTTTGCTAGGATTTTGCATTCTAAGGTCTTTTTTCCAAAATTTTACTTTTATTGCGTTTTACGCGTTTAACAAAGGCTACGCCGCCATCTTCTTGATACTCTTGTAAAATTTTCTCGTCTCTTGGCTCAGCTCCACGCTCAACCTCGTGATAAATTCGCCCAAAGTTAAATGTGTCTTTGCTATCTATTTTGGCGCTATCTCTATTCTCAGGACCTATTATCTCGCGATATTCACGACCGAAAATTTTATCAACCTCATACCATCTGGCATGCTCATCTCCATGCAATGGATAGCTCTTCAAAAGAGGGTGCGAATGCCAATCATCAGGCATTATAAGACGTTTTAAATTAGGATGGTTTTGTATAAAAATTCCAAACATATCATACATCTCTCGCTCCGACCAATTGGCACTTTTGTAAATTTCAACCACACTTTTAAGCATTTCGGCTTTTTTTACAAAGCATTTTACTCGCGCTCTTTTTTTATTTGATATAGACAAAAGCTGATAAAAAACTTCAAATCCACCCTTTTGAGAGATAAAATCAACCGCCGAAATTTCAGACAATACCTCGTATCCAAGAGATTTAAATATCCTGAGAGCCTTTAAATTTTCACTACATTTTACATAGACTACAAATTGACCAAGTTCTATATATGAGTCTAAAATTTCTAAATTTTCAGAGTTTAAAGCCTCTAAATCCTCATTAAATTCACTCTCTTGCACATTAAATTTCTTAGTTTGTTCAGCAACATAAAATGAATCCTTGTAATAGTGCTTTTTCTGAGCATTCTTTCTATCTTGATACTCTCTCATCAAACTAACCTTTTTGGAGCTTGCGCCCTAAACGGACTCTCTTTGCGAATCTTTTTTTGAAGTATCATTAGCGCATATTGAAGAGTTTCTGGCCTAGGCGCACATCCTGGCAGATATATATCAACTGGTATTATACGGTCCACTCCTTGCACAGTTGAATAGGTATTAAACATGCCTCCGGTATTTGCACAGCTTCCCATCGATATGACCCATTTTGGCTCAGCCATCTGATCATATAGCCTACGTGTAAATTCGGCATGCTTTTTAGTAAGAGTTCCGGCTATTATCATTACTTCAGAGTGTCTAGGAGAGGCTCTAAAAATCGTTCCAAACCTATCAAAGTCATATCTACTGGCTCCGCTTGCCATCATCTCTATCGCACAACACGCAAGCCCATAGCTAAGTGCCCAAAGCGAGTTGCTCCTACCCCATTGTACAAGCTTATCAACCGTAGTAAGCACTACCGGCAAACCGCCATTTTGTGCATAATTTATCTGATGTCTTGCCACGTAAACGCTCCTTTGCCCCACGCATAGATAAATCCTATCGATAAAAGTATGATGAAAAATGCCATCTCAATAAATCCAAATAATCCTAAAATTTTAAAATCTACAGCCCAAGGAAACATAAATATAACCTCAACGTCGAAAAGCACAAACAAGATAGCGTATAAAAAGTAGTGAATATTTATCCTGTTTGGCTGCTTGACAACCTCTGGTCCGCACTCATAAATAGATAGTTTTAGACGCTCCGAGTTTTTATTTGCCATTTTGCTGCCAATTTTGCTTGATAAAAATACAATCAAGCTAAATACGATAATCGACAAAATAAGTATTACAAAAGCACCAAAATATGAGCTTGTAAATTCAAAATGAGACATTTAATGCCTTTTAAAATTTGTATTAATATAGATTTTATAGAAATTTGTTTTAATAGGCGTTTAAATGTAGATGTTAAAAGCGGTAAGTAAGCTAGCTAGTATAAAATATCTATTTCTCAAGACTAAATTTCACTGCAGCCTTAGCAAGCTCAAAAGTCGCATCAACAAATTTATCTTTTTTCTTTGCATAAGGCAAAAATAGCGGTATTTCGGTACAAGCAGCTATATAAACATCGGCTTGAATTTGATCTATAGTGTCATTAAAAAGCTCGACATACTCTTTTAGTTTATTTGCTTTCGCACCCTTATAGATACAATCCATTATATTTTCAAGTAAACTTTCTGGGATTTGCACACACTCAAAGCCATTTTCTACAAGTTTATTCTCGTAAATTTTAGCCTTTGTGGTTCCTGTTGTCGCTATAACGGCTATTTTTTTAGCATTTGGATACTCTTTTTTAATCGCATCTACGGCAATGCCTGCTATATGAAGTAGATTAATCCCCGTATCTTCTACAAGCCTATCTGCAAAATAGTGAGCCGTATTGCACGCCATGCAAACCGCTTCACATCCTGCGTTTTTAAGCCTTAAAGCGGCCTCTTTCATGAAAGGAAACGGATCTTGCCCGCCGTGAAGTATATAGGCGGTTCTATCAGGAATTTGTGGATAATTATCGATGATTATAGGTATATTGTCTTGATCTTTTTTAGCATCTGTAAGTTCAACCATTTTAGCGTATAAATCTATTGTAGCAAGTGGTCCCATTCCGCCTAAAATTCCAACTCTTTTCATCTTATTATCCTTTTAAAATTTAAAAAAGCCAAGAGAGTGTCTCTTGGCTAAATTTATTTTGTTCTTATAGAAGAACAGGAGCTATTAAAAATCCTAGTGCAACAGAGATCGCAACCATGATTGTACCAGGAATAAAGAATGAATGGTTAAATACAAATTTACCAACTTTTGTAGTTCCTGTATCATCCATCGCGATAGCACCTAGTGTTGTAGGGTATGTAGGTAGAACGAATAGTCCTGAAACAGCTGCAAATGAAGCAACTAGAATCCAAACGTTTTGTGAATTTTCAGGGCTTGTCATACCAAGAGCAACTGCAATAGCAGGCATCATAACACGAGTTGTAGCAGCTTGAGAGTATAGCAAGGAACTTAGGAAGTAAAGCGCCACAGCCAAAATAAATGGATACTGAGTAACCACGTTTTTAGCTACATCTTTAATTCCTTCAAGGTGACCGTTAACAAATGTTGTTCCAAGCCATGCGATACCGATAACGCAGATGATCGCGTTCATACCGCTTTGGAATGTGCTTGTTGAAAGTAGTTTACCTGTATCAACCTTACAAAGTACAACAATCATAAAGCCTATTGTTAGCATAAAGCTGATAATTGCGTTATCTCTTGTTAGGATTGGGTTTTGAATCAGTCCTAAACTTTTTGAAATAAGCAATGCATAAGCAACAACTATTAAAACGCCTATACCAAATATTGCAACAGATTTCTTCGCATATGGTTTAAGCTCTTTATACTCAGCATCTTTAACCTCTTCTACTAGACCTTTTGCAAGTCTCTCTTGGTAGATTGGGTCTTTTGAAAGATCTAAATCGTAAAATTTATTTACAAAGAATGCAGTTGCAAGCATAGCAACAAATGTTGTAGAAACGCATATAAATAGTAGCATCGGATAGCTAACACCAAGTGGCTCGACAACACCTGTCATAGCAACGAAAGCAGCTGAAATCGGGCTGGCAGTAATCGCAACCTGAGATGAAACAACAGAAAGTGCAAGAGGTGCTGAAGGTTTAATATTTTGTCCTTTGGCAACCTCTGTAATAACAGGAAGCATTGAAAAAGCTGTGTGACCTGTTCCTGCAAACATTGTTAGCATATAAGTAACAGTAGGGGCCAAGTAGTTGATTTGCTTTGGATTTTTGCGTAAAATTTTAGATGCAACCTGAACAAGATAGTCAAGACCACCGGCAACTTGCATAGCTGTAATAGCAGATATAACAGAAGCGATGATAAGGACAACATCAATAGGAATACCCTTCATCTCTACCTTCATACCAAGTATCGCTAAAACAACGACACCAAGACCACCTGCGTAGCCAACAGCCATACCACCTAGCTTAACACCTAGGTAGATACCTCCGAATAGGACTATAATCTGTAAAATCAGCATTATATCCATAAAAACTCCTTTATAAAGATTTATTTCAAAACACAAATCTTAAACACGCCAAAATAAATTTGGCGTGTTTAATTAAATTTATTTACCCATATGAGGGTTTAGCATATTTTTAGGCTCTAAAATTTTATCAATTTCTTCTTTGCTTAGATAGCCTCTCTCTAGGCAGATATCTCCAACTGCTCTACCTGTTTGAAGTGCCTCTTTGGCAATGCTTGCAGATTTCTCATATCCGATATAAGGGTTAAATGCTGTAACTATACCAACAGATCCAAGAACTGATTTTAAGCAAGCCTCAGGGTTTGCAGTTAGTTTTCTGATAGCTTTTTCAGCTAGAGTTTTCATAGCGTTTTCTAGGATGAATATAGAGTTAAATAGCGCATAAGCGATTCCTGGCTCAAACGCATTTAGCTCAAATTCACCTCTCTCTGAGCAAAGCATGATTGTTACATCATTGCCGATTACTTCATAGCAAGCCTCTCCAACAACCTCAGCTATAACAGGATTTACCTTACCTGGCATAATTGAGCTTCCTGGTTGCATTTGAGGTAAATTTATCTCACCAAGACCGCATCTTGGACCAGAGTTCATCAAACGAAGGTCGTTTGCTATCTTGCTAAGTCTAACAGCAGCAGTTTTTAGTGCACCACTTACATGAACAAAATCAGCAGTATCTTGAGTAGCAGCTATGAAATCGTCTGCTGGTTTGAAGTTTGCGCCTGTAATTTGGCTTAGAATTTTATGAACAGAAGCTTTGTAGTCTGGGTGGCAGTTAATACCTGTTCCGATAGCTGTTGCGCCCATATTTAGATATGTCATTGACTCTCTAGCAGCTGTGATTTTTTCTATATCGCTTTTAATATAGCTTGCAAATGCATTAAATGTATTTCCAAGTGTTGTAGGAACAGCATCCTCAAGCTCAGTTCTACCCATTTTTATAATATCTTTAAAATCTTTTGCTTTTATTTCAAGTTCTGTTTTAAGAAGCTCCATAGCCTTTAGAAGATCTGTTAGTTTTGCATAAGCGGCTACTTTGATAGAGCTTGGATATGTATCGTTTGTACTTTGACCTAGGTTTGTGTGGTCATTTGGGTGAAGATATTGATATTCACCTTTTTTATGCCCCATACTTTCAAGTGCAATATTTGTAATAACTTCGTTTGAATTCATATTTGTAGAAGTTCCGGCGCCACCTTGAATCATATCAACAACGAATTGATCTTGGAATTCTCCTGCAATCAATCTATCGCAAGCTTTTGCTATAGCGTCGGCTTTAGCGCCATCAAGCACGCCAACTTCTTTATTTGCTAGCGCAGCAGCTTTTTTAATTTGAGCGAAGGCTTTTATAAAATAAGGATAGTCACTAAGTTTTCTTCCGCTCATATGAAAGTTCTCAAGTGCTCTAAAAGTTTGAACACCATAATAAACGTCGTCAGAGATCTCAAGCTCACCTATAAAATCATGTTCTTTTCTAAAACCCATAACGGTCTCCTTTAAAAAAATTTTTATTACTGAAACTATACTACAAATTTCATAATTTTTAAATTAAACTATTAATTTTTTCTTTATTTTTATTTTTAAAAATATTTATAATTATTAGAAAATAAGCTCATTAATATTAGATAAAGCTTTAAAAAGATTAAGTGTGTTTTAGATTAAATATGTATAGAAGATACTATGCTAATAAAATTTTTAAAATTAGCATATTAAAGTATTTTCAGGCAATTGCATTTTAAAAGTATCATTAAAATAAACTTAAAATATAGAACATATTTTATTGAATATTGATAATATTATTAGTATTAATTTAAAATAAAATATTAGTATATTTAAAATAGAAATTTATAATAGTATTAATACAATTTGCGATACGATATCAAAACCTATACATATTCTAATAAAATTATTTCAAAGTAACAAGTAGGTAACTCTACAAAAATGAAATTTTAATTTCAAAAATAATATACAAAGTAACCTTTATAACAGTTAAAATTTAATATTTGCAAATTTTAATGACTGTATAGCATAATCAAATAGTAATTAAGTGAAGTAATAGTTGTGTTGGTATATAAATACTAATTAAATCGATTTATTTTAAATATTGAAATATAGAACATAGGTGAAATTTATAAAAATTTCACCATTTTGTCAAAAAAATAAATAAATAAATTTTACTTTTTAAGCTCTCTAATACGTGCAGATTTACCACGTCTATCGCGTAGATAAAATAGTTTCGCACGTCTTACACGACCGCGTCTTAATACAGTTATACTCTCAAGGCTATCGCTATAAATAGGGAAAATTCTCTCAACACCAACGCTGTTTGCGCCGATCTTTCTGATCATAAATGTTTCGCCTGTTCCACTTCCGCGTCTAGCTATACAAATACCTTCAAAGTTTTGAACTCTAGTTTTATCGCCCTCTTTAATACGAATAGCTACACGAAGTGTGTCGCCGGCACGAAATTCAGGCACAGACTTACTTGCGATTTGAGCATTTTCAAATGCTTCAATATACTTATTTCTCATCTTTTATCCTTCATCAGCGGCTTGTATTTTCGGTATAAATCAGGACGGAAAAACCTAGTTTTGAAGCACGCCATATCATTTTTTAAAGCCCTGATTTTAGCATGATTTCCCTTTAAAAAGTCTGAAACAACATTTAAATTTTCATATGAATTTGGCTTAGTAAAAGCAGGTGCCTCCAAAAGCCCTTGTTCAAAACTCTCTTCACTCAGACTCTCTTCATTGCCTAAAACTCCGGCTATATTTCTAGATATAGCGTCACTCAAGCAAAGCGCGGCTAGCTCGCCGCCAGTAAGTACAAAATCGCCTATGCAAAAAACTTCATCTACATATCTTTCAACAATTCGTTCATCGATACCTTCGTATCTTCCGCAAATAAAGCAAATATGCTCTTTTTTGGCAAGTCTTTTTGCGTCGTTTTGATTAAATTTCTTAGCGGCAGGTGTTAAAAAAACGATATGAGTATTTTGGTTTTTGCTTTTTACAAATTTTATAGCGTCCTCAAGCGGTTGAGCACTCATAAGAAGTCCCGCTCCACCGCCTATCATATATTCATCAACTTTTTTATGTTTATCTTTGCTAAATTCTCTTAGATTTATAAACTCTAGTTTTATTAATTCTTCACTAGTTGCACGACCTAAAATTGAGTCCGTAAAATAAGGCTTCATCAAATTTTCAAAAAGCGTGATAAAAGTGAATTTGATCATGAATTTTTTAAGATTAAAAGAGCGTTTTTGGTGTAAATTATCTTGTTTTCTATATCTATTTTTTCTATGTAGGCGTTTATATAAGGGATGTAAAAATTATTAGCAAGTCCTTTTTGCACAAGCTCTTCATCTGTTTTTATATAAAAAAGATGATTTGCGCTCGCATCTTCTATATCTTCAACTACTCCTAAAATTTGCTCGTTTTCACAAATTTTACAACCTAAAATATCAAAGTAAAAAAACTCATCTTTTTTTAGCTTACAGGTTTGCCTAGTAAGTTCCTTGGTTGTGTATATCGTGCTATTTGTGAGAGTTTTAGCCAAATCAACATCTTCAAAATCATAAAAAAGGATAGAGCTATTTGCACTATTGAAGCTTTTTACAACTAGCTCATTACCGTCTTTATCTATAAATTTCGCGTCTTTTTTAAATTGCTTAGGGAAATCGCTCTTATCATGAAGCTTAAGAAATCCTTTTAAGCCGACGCTTTTACCGAGTATGCCGACTTCTACAAGATCACTCTTCAAGAGGCTTTACCGTAACCCTATATGAGGTCGCATCTTTTGCTTTGCAACCTATTATTACAGTTTTTATAGCATTTATCATTCTGCCGTCTTTTCCTATAAGCTTGCCGGTATCTAGCTTATCGGCATAGACTATCACTTCGGCGAAATTCTCTCCCAACTCCACTCTTTCGACTTTTACTTTGTCAGGAAAATCTGCTATAAGTTTTGCGTATTCGCGTAAAAAATCTTCAACCATTGTTATTATTTGCTAGTTATTTTTGCAACTCTATCGCTAAGTTGTGCACCAACACCCTTCCAATAAGCAAGGCGCTCAGCATCAAATTTAACTACTTCAGGCTCAACCATTGGATTATAGTATCCTATAGACTCTATCCAGCCGCCATCTCTTCTTTTTCTGCTGTCTGTTACAACTATACGATAAAATGGTCTTTTCTTACGTCCCATTCTTGTTAGTCTTACTACTGTTGCCATATCTTGTTTCTCCTTCTAAATTTTAAATAAGGCTTAAATTTAGGCACAATTATACCCAAATTTAAGCCCATTTTTAACTAGGGCGATTTATCTTAGCTTGAGAGAGTAAATTTCCAAGTCCTCTCATGCCGTCTTTTCCTGAAAATTTTTTAGCGATTTTTGAAGCGTTTGTAAATTGCTTAAGAAATCTATTAACCTCAACCTGACTAAGACCCGCGCCTTGCGCCAAACGTCTTTTTCTGCTATTGTTTAAAAGATCGGGGTTTTCACGCTCTTTTAAAGTCATAGAATTTATCATGGCTCTTATATGAATTATCTCTTTTGAGTTATCCAAATCTATATCTTTTATCTGGTTTGCCACACCTGAAAGACCAGGGATCATGCCTATGAGCGACTTCATATTTCCAAGCTTTTTAACACTTTCCATCTGCTCTAAAAAGTCGTTAAAGTTAAACTGACCTTTTTTTATCTTTTTATTAAGTCTTTTTGCCTCTTTCTCATCAATAATAGCGCTTGTTTTTTCAGCCAAAGTCGCCAAGTCTCCCTCACCCATAATCCTGCTTACTATGCGATCAGGTATAAAGCTCTCCAAATCAGCTGTTTTTTCGCCAATTCCAACGAATCTAAGCGGTATATTTAGCTGCTTTGCTATTCCTATAGCGACACCACCTTTGCTATCTGAGTCAAATTTAGATAGCACTACGCCTGTTATCGCCAAAGCATCATTAAATCCTGCTGCGGATTTTATACCGTCCTGCCCGCTCATCGCATCGGCAACATAGAAAATTTCATGCGGATTAAGCTCTGCTTTTATACTTTTTATCTCGCTCATCAAAGCTTCATCTATAGCCAGACGTCCCGCGGTATCAACCAAAAGCACGTCATAAAGTCCGTTTTTTGCCTTTTCAAGCGCCGCTTTAGCTACTTTTATAGGGTTTGTTTCGTTTTCTATACTAAAAAGCTCTATCTCGTTAGCTTCGCAAAGTTGGCGAAGCTGTTCAACGGCTGCAAGCCTTTGAAGGTCACAGGCCGCCACTAAAACTTTCTTTTTTCTAAGTTTTAGATAGCTTGCAAGCTTTACGGTCGTAGTTGTCTTACCGCTACCTTGAAGTCCCGCCATCAAAACCACGGTTGGAGCTACAGGCGCATAGACAAATCCTTGATTTCCAGGAGCCGTTAAAATTTTAGTCAAATTTGATTTTATAGAGTCCAAAAACTGCTTTTGCCCTATACTGCTTTGTTTCAAATCAGCCTCAATCAGCGCCAGCAAATCTTTAGTAACTTTGTGATGAACGTCGGCTTTTAAAAGAGCCTTTTTAAGCACATCAAGAGCGTTTTTTAACGCTTTTTCATCATCAACAAATCTGATTTTACTAACAGCCAAACGAAAAGATTCACTGATTTGTTCAAACACAACTTTACCTTTTTTAATTTTATTTACAAGCCAAATGCGGCTTTTGGCTCATTTTAAGCACTCAAAAATGCCTAAAATTTTGCCTGTTTATAATCAATTTAAATACATAAGGGACGCATTTTACTAAATTTTAGCTTTATCACTCTTTAAACTTCAAAATTCTTGCTTATCTCAAAGCCAAAATCATTAAAATCGCTTCCCAAATTCGCCCTGAATTTATATCCTAAAATTTCTATTTTATACGCATGCAAATACATTCGCTTTGATCTGTTTTTAGCGTATTTTTCATCGCCTACTATACCAAATCCGATATGATTTAGATGCACTCTTATCTGATGCGTTCTGCCCGTTGGGATTTCAACTTTTACTAAGCTTTTTTTGCCTGCAACCATGACTGGTGAGATTATAGAAACGGCCTCTTTTCCGTCTTTTGAAATTTTTGAATACGCTCCACCTTTGTTTTTAAGCGTGATGATGGGCTCATCAACTCTTACATCTTCGCTTAAAATTCCTTTTACCATCGCGATATACTCTTTTTTTACACGGTGACGCTTGAATTCCTCGATAGCCTTTTTTTGAAATTCCTCATTTTTAACGAGCAAAAGCACTCCGCTAGTCTCCTTATCAAGACGGTGCAAAAGCGGAAATTTATAGATTTGACTTACTTTTTCGGATGTTAAAAAAGCGGGCTTATTTATAGCGATTAAATTTTCATCCTCAAATATCACGCTAGGCTTTGGCATGCTTTGCACGCTAAATTTGGTAGTCACACTCATCATCGCTCTTGCAACTACGATTTTTTGCCCTCTAGCGCTTACCAGTCCGCTATCTATGAGCTCTTTTGCCTCATTGTTTGAAATTCCCTCTTGCAAAGCAAGCAGTTTATACGCTTTTTCCTCTTTCACAACTATCCTTAATATCTTTTATGATCTCGTCCGCGCTTCCAAGCGACTTGATCTTGCTCTTTTTTAACTCTTTTTTAAGTAGCTCGCCAAGATCTTCAGTCTTAGCAAATACCACATCACTAACCTGCTCAAAAAGAGCCTTTTGGTTAAATACAAACTCGCCCGTAATTATACTATTTTCAAACTGAGCCGCCTCGATCGGATTATGTCCGCCAACATTTGGCACGAAACTACCCCCAAGTATCACGATATCTGATATCGCATATATATTTACAAGCTCGCCCATAGTATCAACTAGCACGCATTTGGCGCTAAAATTTTTAGCACTTGAAAATCTCTCAAAACCAAAGCCATGCTTACTAGCAAATTTAGACAAAATTTCGCCGGCCTCATCAAACCTCTCAGGATGTCGAGGCGCCAATATAAGCTTGTCATCTTCGCTTAAATTTATATGATTTAACAGTAGCTCTTCTTCGCTTTTATGTGTGCTTGCAAGCACTATCACGCGTTCATTTGGCTTGGTATAATTTTTACCAACGGCAGGCAAAAAGGCTGATTTAATATTGCCATTTATCACGACATTTCTTGCGCCAAGGCTAACTAGCCTCTTTTTATCAAGCTCGCTTTGTGCATAAACTTTGTCGATAAATTTAAAAATTTCTTTATAAAAAAAGCCAAATTTCAAGTATCTCTTATAGCTTCTATCCGAAATTCTAGCATTTATCAAAATCACTCTTGAACCTTTAAATTTAGCCCAAAATACAAGCATAGGCCAAAGCTCGGCTTCAAAGATAACTAAAATTTTAGACTTTCTAAGCCAAAACGGGATAAAAATTTCAAACGGCAAAAACCTTGTGTTTGGCGTTATCTTTTTAGCCTCGTCAAATCCTGTTTTTGTTATCACGCTTACGGCGATACTCTCAAATTTCTTTAAAAGCGGCGCAATAGAGCGAATTTCGCCAAACGAGCAAGCATGAAAATGGATGTCCGCTTCATCAAATTTGGGATTGTTAAAAAGAAAAAATCTAGCAGGAATCGACTTGCGATATTTTGATTTAAAAGAGGCTAAAAGAAGTGGCAAAACCCCGATCAAAAAGGCGATCAGGGCTAAAATATAATAGATGATTATCAAATTTCAGGGCTATTCAGCCGTCTCTTTATATAAAATTCTTCCGCAATGTGGGCAAGTAACAACATCTTCGCCCTTTATAACAGCAGAATAAGTTTTATCATTTATCTGCATGAAACAGCCATAGCAAGCTTGTTTTTTTACAGGCACTACCGCAGTGTTGTGCGCCCATTTGCGAATTTTCTCATAGAACGTAAGAATTTTTTGATTCATCTCGCCGATTAATTTATCTTTTTTCGCATAAATTTCAGCTCTTTCTTTCTCTATAGCGCCCACTTCTTGAGCGATGTCTGCTTCTATCTTTTCTAAATTTGCGGCAACTTCCGCACCTTTTGCTTCAAGCTCGGCTTTTAGATCGTTTTTGCTTGCGATTATCTTTTCAAGCCTTTCTATCTCTTCATTTGCCGCTTCAAGCTGCTCTCTGGCAAGCTCATCTTCAAGCTGAAGAGCCTTGATCTCTTTTTCAGTTTTTGCTGCTGAGCTTTTCTTTGATACATCTTTGATCTTGGCAGAAAATTCAGCGATATGAGCGTTGGTTTGTGATTTTTGAGATTTTAACTCGGCCACGGCTTCATCAATATTTGAAATTTGCTCAGCAATGCCTGCTTGCTCATCTTTTGTCGCTCTTAAAACACGCTCGACTTTTTCTAGTCTAGGTCCAAATCCGTCAATCTCTTTATCGATTTGGGAAAGATCGACAAGCTGCTCTAAATATTTATTCATAACTTTCCTTTTTGTTTAGCGGTATACAAATGGGTTTTTTGAGTTAGTTATTATAATGAAAACTCCCAAATTTTGCAAATATTTTGCTAAGGATTCCCCAAAATAGCGCTCTGTTTCAAAATGCCCTATGTCTATCAAATTTAGTCCGTTCATCTTGGCTTCAAGCGCTTGATGATATTTAAAGTCCCCGCTCAAAAATGCGTCGGCTTTAACTTTTGATATCAGATCTCCGCCGCTTCCAGTGCAAAGTGCAAGACGGCGAATTCTATTTTCGCTAGTAGTTTTTGCAACTCTTAAAGTTTGCAGGCTAAATTTATCCTTTATAAAATCACAAAGCTCATCAAAGCTGAAATTCACATCCATATAAAGCAAAAATTCATCTTTTTCATACTCTTTAAAGCCCAAAATTTCGCTTGCTACATATTCGTTTAGATGGCTTAAATCGTAATTCGTATGAAGGCTTATTAATGAAATTTCTTTTTTTATCATCTGCGTTATGAGTGAGCTTGGATAAAGGCTTGAATTTATGCTTTTTAACCCTTTAAATATCAGCGGATGATGTGTAATAATAAGCGAATTTAGTTTAACTTCGCTCAAAAGCTCAAAATCAATATCAAGGCTTAGATAAATTTGACTCACTTCATCATGAGGTGAGCCGATTATAAGTCCGCTATTATCCCAGCTCTCTTGGTTTTCAAACGGGCTTAGTTCGTTTAGAAATTTATAAATTTCAGCTATTTTCATTTACGAATTCGCCTCTTGCTCATCTATGCTAGCCTTGTAAGTTAGCGCGCACTCTTTAGCTAGCTCGCGAATTTTCAGGATATAATCTTGTCTTTGAGTTACTGAAATCGCTCCACGCGCATCAAGCACGTTAAAAGTATGCGCCGCAAGCATACAATAATCATAAGCAGGAAGCGAAATTTTAGCCTCTAAGCAGTTTTTGCACTCGTTAAAGGCGTTTTCAAACTGATTAAAAAGCATCTTCGTATCGGCAACTTCGAAGTTATATTTACTCCACTCATACTCGCCTTGCTTATGCACATCGCCGTAAGTTACGACATTGCCGCCATTATCGTCCCAAACGATGTCATATACGCTATCAACATCCTGCAGATACATAGCAAGGCGTTCAAGCCCGTAGGTTATCTCGGCACTTACTAGATCGCAAGTGATGCCGCCTACCTGCTGAAAATACGTAAACTGCGTTACCTCCATACCGTCAAGCCAAACTTCCCAACCAAGCCCCCATGCGCCAAGTGTTGGACTCTCCCAGTTATCCTCGACGAAGCGGATATCGTGCTTTTTAAGATCAAAACCAAGTTTTTCAAGACTTTTTAAATAAAGCTCTTGGATGTTTTCAGGACTTGGTTTGATTAAGACTTGAAATTGATAGTACGCTCCTAAGCGGTTTGGATTCTCTCCGTATCTACCGTCGGTCGGACGGCGAGACGGCGCTACATAAGCTGTCGCCCAAGGCTTTTTGCCAAGGCTTCTTAAAAATGTCGCTTGATGGTATGTTCCTGCACCTGCGGGCATATCGTATGGCTGAAGTATCACACAGCCAAGCTCTTGCCAGTAGTTTTGCAGTGTTAAAATAATTTGTGAAAATGTCATTTTTATCCTTACTTTATAGATACATAAATTTCTATTTTGTCTTTTAAATACTTTTCAAAGTCCGTCGTGTAGGCTCTTTTTAAATTTGAGTTTTCAAAAAACTCCCAAATTTCACGCCAGAGCTCTATCACGGCTTTCTCGTCGGCGCCTTCTTTGCTAAATACGGCATATTTGCCAGCTTTTATGGTAGCTTTTTCATAAACTCCGCGCGGCGAGCCTTTAGTGCCTACAAGCAAAGAGTAAGAGCCGTTTACGTCGCTTTCATACTCATGATAAACGGCATAAATTTCATCTGTTCCGTTATAGCCGGAGTTTAAAAATTCTCTCCATAAATTAGCTATTTTACCGCCGCCGTTCATCTCGCTAGCGTTATCTGTGCGAATTTTTAGTCCGCAAATTTCAAAGCTTTCTTTTAACCCTATTATTTGCACTAACTATCCTTGAAATTTTCTACAGCCTTATTCCACATGAGCTTATATTTACGCTTTAAGAACTCAATCTCTTCATTAGCCTTTTTAAGCTGCTCGCTAAGCGTATCTATCGTCTTTCTATCCTCATCGTAAAGCTCTTGCATCGAATAAAGCGCCTCTTTTAAAAATTTATTCTCATTTCTTAAAGCCTCAAGCGTTTCATCCTTAGCATCAAGAACCTTTTCGTGCAAATTTAAGATAGTGCCTATCGTCTTTTCAACGAAGCTAAATCCCTCGCTTGGCTTGCTTGTTATGCTTAAATTCGCACTTACGCTTGGAACTACGCTCATCGTGCCTTCGTTTGCCTCTATGTAAATTTTGCCGTCTTGCTCTTTTGTATTTAGCACTCCGCGCTTTATCATGCCTTCTATCACTTCACGATCCAAATGCACAAGCTTGCAAAATTCATCGATGCTTAAATAAGTCTGCATTTTTGCTCCTTTTACGCGAGTAAGACCTCCACTTTTTTCGAGTCTTCCTCGACCGCTTTTGCTTTAGCGTCTCTATCGGCTCTTAATCTCTCATCAAGCGAGCTATCGTTAAGCGCTAAAATTTGAAGCGCAAGATAGGCCGCATTTACGGCTCCGGCTTTACCGATAGCGACTGTTCCTACAGGCATGCCTGCAGGCATTTGTACGGTTGAGTAAAGAGCATCAACGCCGCTTAGCGAGCTTCCACCCATCGGTATACCGATAACGGGGCGAGTTGTATTTGCAGCGATCGCTCCTGCTAAGTGAGCCGCCATGCCTGCAGCTGCTATAAATACTTGAGCCCCCCTGCTTTCTGCGCTTGATACATATTCGCTGGTTCTCTTTGGGCTTCTGTGAGCTGAAGAGATGATAAGCTCGTAACTTACCTCAAATTTCTCTAAAACTTTTGCCGCTTCGTTTACTATCTCGTAATCGCTCTTGCTTCCCATTATAATCGAAACAAATTTCATCTTATCTCCTCTCTTAAAAAGCTAAATTTGGGCAGCTTCACACCCAAATTTACCTCGTTTTCATTTCCGCTGTGAATTTCGCTCATCTCTTTGCCTTTTTTCGTGATGAGCTTCTTAAATTCTATAAATTTCTTACCATCTTTAGCATAAATTTTACAAATTTCATTATCCGCTTCGCTTACGTCTTTGCCGATTGGCATTACAAGCTCGTAAGGTCTGTTTAAAACTATCTTAAATTTGCACTTAAAGAACTCTCCGTCCTCACTTATGGCATTTACCTGATGAGTGCCCTCTTCTAGGCTACTGAAGTGATTTTGAGTGCTCGGTCTTTCAAATGGTCTATGCACTAAGTATCCATCGGTAAAGCCGCGATTTTTAAGCGTATTTAGCTCCGCGTCATAAATTTGCGCGTCAAATTTACCCGCCATAGCGTCATCTATCGCCATTTTATAAGCTCTTGCTGTGCAAGCTGCGTAGTATTCGCTTTTGGTGCGTCCTTCTATCTTAAAGCTATCAACCACGCCTGATTTTATGATATCTTCTATGTGAGCGGCGAGCTTTAAATCCTTTGAATTCATGATGTGCGTGCCGTTTTCATCCTCTTCAAGGCGAAATAGCACTCCGCTCTCATCGTTTTTGGCGTAAAGCTCGTATTTAAAGCGACAGTCGTTCGCGCAGCTTCCGCGATTTGCCATTCGACCGCTTTGAACAGAGCTTACCAAACAGCGCCCCGAATAGGCAAAACACATGGAGCCGTGCACGAAAATTTCGATATCGAGCGTAGGAATCGCCTCTTTTATCTTGATCACGTCTTTTAAATTCATCTCGCGCGCTACAACTATACGCTTTGCGCCCATGTCGTGATAAATTTTAGCGTCCAAGAAATTTAGCACGTTTGCCTGAGTAGAGAGATGGACCTCTATATCGGGCGCTATCTCTTTAGCCAGGCTCATAACGCCCGGAGTTGCGATGATAAAAGCATCCGGCTTCATCGCTGAAATCGTCTTTAAATGGCGCTTTAAAGGCTCTATTTGCGAGTTAAAAGGAAAGGCATTGACGGTAGCGTAAAATTTCTTGCCCTTTGAATGAGTATAATCTATCGCCTCTTCAAAGGTTTGCAAGTTAAATTCTCTAGCCGAGCGGGTTCTAAGCGAGAAACTGGCTACACTTGCATATACGGCGTCCGCTCCGTATTCAAGCGCGATTTTTAACTTGGTTAAATTTCCTGCCGGACTTAGTAGCTCAGGTTTTTTCACTTCTTGCCCAAACTTTCGATCAAGGCTTCGATATCATCATTACTTACCAAATTTTCAGTAGTCGTATCGCCCGCGATATGTACCGCAGATCCTACGCGCTTTTCATCATCGATCTTGCCCTCAAACAAGCTGCTCATATACTTGCTAAGTGCACGCATAACGTTTATAACGCGCTCTATCTTTTGGCGGTGGATATCTTGATACTGCATCATATCCATAGTCATCATCACTTCATCTTCACCCATTTGGATATTTCCAAGCACGTCCTCAGCGCTATTTTTAAGCTCGTTGTTTTTATCAAGAGCATCTTTAAAGGCGGCTACGTTAGGAAATTTAGCATTTAGCTTCGTAAAAATTTCTATGTTGCTTTCAAGCCCTTTGATGATAGCGTTACAACCGCTTTCGGCATCCATAAAAAAGTTATTGATCGCATCAAGCTTATCAAACATCTGAGTAGCCTTCTCTTCGCTATCTTTTGTGACATCGTCAAGCTGATGAACCATCTTGTGATCGTCAGTCGGCGGAGGCGGAGGCCAAGCTACGTTTGCCGATACTCGATATTCACTATAAACTTCTGTATCGCCCAAACTCTTTTCTTCAACTATAGGTTCATTTTTTTTCTCTTCGCTTGATTTTAAAGAAGGCTCATCATCCTTTGTCTCTTCTTCATCAAGTCCGTCAAGTCCGCCTGCCATAAGGGCGTCTAACTCTTCTTGCGTCATAACAACTCCTAATCCAAATTTCGCAAGATTATATTAAAATTTAACGAAATATTAGTTTAAACAAAAAAATTGCCTTTAAATTTAATAAACTTTTGATAGCATTTTGATTGCTATTTATAAAGTAAAAGGAAATTTAATGAAGGTTGATCTACATAACCACACTCCGCTTTGCAAACACGCAGTAGATGAGCCGCGGGAGTACGTTTTGGCGGCGATTGATTCAGGAGCTTCTTATTTTGGATTTTCAGATCACGCTCCGATGAAATTTGACGAAGCTTACAGAATGGGCTTTGACGAGATGGAAATTTATGAAAAAGAAGTGCTTGCTCTTAAGGACGAATTTAAAGACGAAATCGAAATTTTGCTCGGATATGAGGTTGATTTTTTAGATGGCTTTATGGACGAGCGAGTGCTAAATAGAAAAGTTGATTATCTAATCGGCTCGGTGCACTTTATAAACGGCTGGGGCTTTGACAATCCCGAATTCATAGGCGAATACAAAAATAAAGACATAGATAAAATTTGGGAGGATTATTTTTACTGCATAAGTGCGCTTGCAAGAAGCGGCAAATTTGACATCGTGGGACATCTTGATCTTATAAAGGTATTTAAATTTCTTCCGAAAAAAGACGTAAGAACGATAGCTAAAGACGCTCTAGGCGCCATTAAAAAGGCAAATTTAGTAGTTGAAATTAACGCCGCAGGGTTTAGAAAGCCGGTATCTGAACAATATCCGTCAAATCTGCTTCTTGAAGAGCTTGTAAATTTAGACATCGCCATAACTTTTGGCTCTGATGCGCACGCAAAAGATCAGGTTGGACTAAACGGGCAAAAATGCGAAGATATCGCTAAGAAATTCGGCTTTAGCAAATGCGCTTGCTTTAAAAGCAGAGATAAATTTATGGTTGAATTTTAAAACGGGTGAAATATTAATATAAAAACAAACTTAAACATTAAAAAATGTGGTAAAATTACGAGATTTAAATCCAAGGAGATATAATACAATGGGAAAATTTGTGAGGAGTGTCGATCACTTTTTTGAATTTTGCAAAGAAAACGAGGTTAAATTTATAGATTTTAGATACACCGACATAAACGGCGCATGGCACAGTCTAACTTATAATGTAAAGGCGGTTGAAAAAGATCATTTTATCAACGGAATTCCTTTTGACGCGAGCTCTACAGGTGGCTGGCAACCTATCGATAAATCGGATATGATTTTAAAGCCTGAAGCAGAAAGTGCGTTTTTAGATCCATTTACGGCAGATATTACCGCTGTGGTATTTTGTGATGTATTCGATATTTACAAAGATCAAATGTATGAAAAATGTCCGCGCTCGATAGCCAAAAAGGCTATGGCTTATGTAAAAGAAAGTGGCATGGGAGATGTGGCGTATTTTGGTCCAGAGAATGAATTTTTCGTATTTGATAACGTTAAAATAATAGATCAACCAAACTGCGCGATGTTTGAAGTGGACACTGAAGAAGGAGTCTGGAACGATGCAAGAGACTTTAAAGATAGCTACAATACAGGTCATCGTCCTCGCACAAAAGGCGGATATCTAGCCACTCAGCCGACAGATAGCATGGTTGATCTGCGTGCGGAGATGGTTCAAGTGCTTGAGCAAGTGGGTCTTGAAACCTTTGTCGTGCATCACGAAGTGGCTCAAGGACAAGGCGAGATAGGCGTGAAATTTGGCACTTTGGTTGAAGCTGCCGACAACGTGCAAATTTACAAATACGTCGTTAAAATGGTTGCTCACCTAAACGGAAAAACCGCTACATTTATGCCAAAACCTCTATATGGGGATAACGGAAGCGGCATGCATGTGCATCAATCAGTCTGGAAAGACGGCAAAAATTTATTCTACGGCAAGGGAAATTACGCGAATTTGAGTGATTTTGCACGCTGGTATATCGGTGGAATTTTACATCACGCAAGAAGCGTTGCAGCATTTACAAACCCGAGCACAAACAGCTATAAGCGCTTGATTCCTGGATTTGAAGCACCTTCGATACTAACCTATTCAAGCCAAAACCGCTCGGCTTCTGTTAGAATTCCTTACGGTTCTGGTGAGAAATCAGTAAGAGCGGAAATTCGCTTCCCTGATAGCACAGCAAATCCATATCTGGCATTTTCAGCTATGCTTATGGCGGGACTTGACGGAGTAAAAAATAAATTTGAGCCCGTTGGACCTATGGATGAAAATTTATTTAAACTACATCTTGACGAAATTCGCGAAAGAGGTATAGAACAACTACCTCACACTCTAAGAGGAAGCCTTGAAGCTCTAATTCGCGACAATGAATATTTAAGCCCTATTATGACAGATATATTTATAGATGCATTTCAGCACTATAAATTTGAGACGCAAGTCTGGCCTTATGAGGCTCGCCCTACGGCTTATGAGTTTAAAACTTGCTATTCTTGCTAAAACAAGGGGTGATTCCCTTGTTTCAATTTATAAATTTTAGTGTGTTTTTCGATATTTCTTCGTATATTCTTGACAAATAAGTTCTTTTTGCGTATAATCACACTTCATTTTCAAAAAATTGTCTTGTTAGCTCAGCAGGTAGAGCATTTCACTTTTAATGAAGGGGTCGCTGGTTCGAGTCCAGCACAGGACACCATTTTTGGTCGCTTAGCTCAGTTGGTAGAGCGCCACCCTTACAAGGTGGATGTCATAAGTTCGAGTCTTATAGCGACCACCATTTATCTTGGTTGCGGCGGTAGTTCAGTTGGTTAGAATATCGGCCTGTCACGCCGGAGGTCGCGGGTTCGAGCCCCGTCCGCCGCGCCATTTTT